>JAFGSH010000233.1 GCA_016934695.1 Deltaproteobacteria bacterium | reverse complement strand
TGAGTACGAACGGCAGATACGCGACACCCTCCCGGCTGATCTCAGGGAGATGGCCTTCCGCGTGGACCTCGCGACGCAGGACCCGCGGCCGATCAATCCCATGGCGGAGGGGGACAAGAAGATCAATATCTACAATCCCTCAACCGAGACCATATCCCTCGAACCGATCAATGACATCTACCGCTTTATCCCGGCGCGGGTCATGCATTTCCGGGTCTTTTCCCTCGACCACCGCCACGACGAGGAGCTGACCGTCGCGGCGGAGACGGTGCTCGGTTCGCTCGGCGAGATTATCACCACGAATGTCTGAACGGGGGGTGCCTTCCCCGTATGTTTGTCAAGAGAATACAACCGCTACGATATCGGAGGCCGTATGTGCGATACAATCGTTGCGACACCCCGGGCCACCGCAGACGGCGTGGCCCTTTTCGGCAAAAACTCCGACCGTGAACCAAACGAGGCGCACCACGTCGTTGCTCTCCCCGCCGCAGATCATCCCCCGGGGAGCCGGGTAAGCTGCACCTACATCGATATCCCGCAGGGACGGCACACCCACGCCGTTCTCCTCGCCAAACCATTCTGGATCTGGGGCGCGGAGATGGGCACGAACGAGCACGGTCTCACGATCGGGAACGAGGCGGTCTTCACGAAGGAACCCTATGACAAGGGGAAGGCCCTGACCGGGATGGACCTCCTACGCCTCGCCCTGGAGCGGGCCGCCACCGCATCGGAGGCGGTCGCTGTCATTACCTGCCTCATCGCCGAATACGGACAGGGGGGGAACTGCGGCTTCGCGCACACACTCTTCTATCACAACAGCTTCCTCATGGCCGACCCGCGGGAGGCGTGGGTCCTGGAGACGGCGGGACGCCACTGGGCCGCGAAGCGGGTAGAAGGGGTATACGCGATCTCAAACGGTCTCACCATCGGGACCGAATGGGACAGCGCCTCACCGGGGCTCGTCGATCATGCGGTTCAAAAGGGATGGTGCCGGAATTCAGCCGATTTCCACTTCGCCCGCTGTTATTCGGATCTTCTCTACACCCGGTTCAGTTGCTGCACGGAACGGAGAGCGGCGACCATGGGGCTGTTGAATGACCGAGAGGGCGAACTGACGGTTTCCGATTTTACATCCATCGTGCGGGATCACGGCTTCCGGAGCGACCGGGAACGGCTCCCCGAGCGGGGAATCACCGGCTCCACGATCTGCATGCATGCGGGGTTCGGTCCTATCCGGGGGAGCCAGACCACGGGCTCGATGGTATCGCACCTATGCCCGGACCGACCCACACATTTCGTGACGGGGACGGCGGCCCCCTGCACGGGGATCTTCAAACCGGTGTGGCTCGATGCCGGTCTTCCCCATATGGGGCCCGTGCCGAAAGGGACATACGACGCCGCGTCTCTGTTCTGGCGGCACGAACGCCTCCACCGGGCCGTCCTGCTGGATTTCCCCGCCCGTCTCGAAACATACCGGGAGGATCGGGACTCTATCGAGGGACGGTTCATCGCCGAGGCACTTGAGTGCGCCGGGCGAGCGGTCTCAGAACGTAGCGAGCTGTCCACCCGGTGTTTTGCCGAAGCAGGTGGGGCGGAGGAGCGGTGGCTGGAGCGGGTCGCGGGGGTCCGGAGTGGACACAGACGCCCTCTTCTCTACGAGATCGCATGGAAGGGTTTCAACCGGGCCGCGCGTATGCCCGATCTCCCCTGATCAGGCGATAAAGAGATTCTTGGTGGCGAAGTCCGGGTCGGAGGTCAGATTGACCCCCAGGCGCCGCAAACCCGCCTCGTCTCCCGGTGTGGGGATGTGGGTCATATGCACCTCGCAACCCCTGAGTTCCTTGAGTTTCTCGATGGCGAGCTGCGCCGCCGGGTTGGTCGTCGCGCTGATACCGAGGGCGATCAGTGATTCGTTCAGGTCGAGGCTGACCGCCGTCTCCTCGAGGATTTCCGTCTTGAGCGTTCGTACCGAGTTGGTGATGTTCGGGGGGAGGAGCTTGATCTTATTCGGGACCCCGGCCAGGTGTTTGATCGCGTGTATGACGAGGCTGGATGCCGCGTGCATGAGGGGGGAGTTATTCCCGGTGATGATAGTCCCGTCCTGCAGCTCCATGGCTGCCCCGCAGTAGATCCCCTCGTTCCCCTTGTTCTGCTCCTGCGCCAGCGCGGCTGCTTCGCGGGCCGGTTGCACGACCTTCCTGCTCTCCGGCTCGAGCTGAAATTCCTTGACGAAGAGCTCAACCCGCTGGACGGTTTCCTTGTCGGCCAGACCGACGGCATACTCGCACCGGTAGCGGAAGTAGCGCCTGATTACCTCTTGTCTGGCCGCTTCCTGCGCGGCCTCGTCATCCACAATGGCCAGGCCGCAGCAGTTGACCCCCATGTCCGTGGGAGACCGGTAGAACGATTCCGCCCCGGTGATCTTTTCGAGGATCCTCCTGAGCAGGGGAAAGGCCTCCACGTCCCGGTTATAATTCACCGCTTTGCGCTCGTAGGCCTCGAGATGGAAGGGATCGATCAGATTGATGTCACCGAGATCAGCAGCAGCCGCCTCGTAGGCAATATTGACCGGATGCTTCAGGGGGATATTCCATATCGGAAAGGTCTCGAACTTCGCGTACCCCGCCTTGATCCCCCGCCGGTAGTCATGGTACAGCTGGGACAGGCAGGTCGCCAGCTTCCCGCTCCCGGGGCCGGGACCGGTCACGATGACAAGCGGTTTGTCCGTCTCGACGTATGAATTCGCGCCGTACCCCTCATCGCTGACGATCGTGTCCACCTCCGTGGGATATCCCCGCGTGAACCGGTGCGTGTACACCGGAACCCCGCGTCGTTCCAGCTTGTTCTTGAAGAGAATCGCCGACGGCTGGTCCTCGAAACGGGTGATGACGACACCCAGGACGTCGAGCCCCCACTCCTTCAGGTGATCGATCAGTTTCAGGGCGTCCGAGTCGTAGGTAATCCCGAAATCCGCCCGCATTTTCTTTCGCTCGATATCACCGGCGTAGATACAGAGAAGTATGGCCGCCTTGTCGCGGAGTTCACGCAGGAGCCTGACCTTCACATTCGGATCGTACCCGGGGAGGACCCGCGCCGCGTGGTAGTCGTGAAAGAGTTTTCCCCCGAATTCCAGATACAAACGATGATCAAACCGATCGACGCGCTCCAGAATAGCTGCCGTCTGCTCTCTGAGATATTGCTCGTTGTCGAAGGCGACGCTCCTCGTCATATTCCCCCTCCTGCTCCGCTCCTATTGGGTTCCCCAACAGCGTTTGTTTTTCGAATGAACACAGGTGTGCGAACGATGGATCGTCCCACAGATGTCAACGATGTGCCGATGGTGTGAGCGAATCCCCGTAGATTCCTCTCCTGAGATTCGCCTCCTGTAGCACGTTAAATCTTATTTTTTTACCTTGTCCTGTTTTTCCTTCAGCGCCACTCCAGCGACAAACCGCGCCTGGAGTCTCCGCATCCCCTTAAGCCACCGGTCGTAATCGGAAGTCTTCCTCTGCATGTAGGTCTCGACCTCCGGGTGGGGGAGAATCAGGAAGGAGTCGGTCTTGAATGCATCCATGACCGCGTCCGCGAGTTGCTCCGGCTCCATGAGGCCGTCGACCCCGGCGACGCCGCCCCCTTCGTGATCGCGGGTCATTTCGGAGCGCACGGCCTGGGGGCAGAGGGCAAAGACCTTGATCCCCTGATCCCCGTATGTGATATCGATGTTCTCCGCTAGTCCGACCGCCGCGTGCTTGGTGACCGAATAGGGGGCCGAGCCGATCTGGCTGAGCAGACCCGCCGCTGAGGCCGTCATGAGCAGTGCGCCGCCGCCCCGCTCGATCATGCGGGGGATAATCGCCCGTGCCACATAGACGTGGGACATGACATTGATTTCCCAGATACGCTGCCAGGCATCGTTCGGGGCCTCAACCCCTCCTTGAACAAGGATCCCGGCGTTTGAACAGAAGAGATCGATCGGACCGACCTTCTCCTCCGTGGATTCGACCAGGCTCACCACATCTTCTTCTCTGCTGACATCACAGGGAACAGCAATTCCCTTGATCTCCCGGGCAACGGCCTTCGCGCCTTCTTCATTCAGATCGGCAACAACCACCGCCTTGGCGCCTTCCCGGGCAAACCGCTGGCACAGAGCCCGGCCGATGCCGCTGGCGCCCCCGGTCACAACGATAATTTTCCCCGCAATTTCCATAAATCTTCCTCTCCTGAAGTGATTTAGGAGCGATGCCCCACCGGAGTGATTATTGTTTCTTTCCGATAAAATCAAGGATAAAGAATGGAAGATTGGGGTTTGCTGACGACAGATGGATGCTATTCGAACAAATCCAAATACTTGCCGTATCCTTCCTTTTCCATTTCTTCCCTGGGTATAAAGCGGAGGGCGGCGGAATTGATACAGTACCGCAGGCCGGTCGGTTCGGGTCCGTCGTCAAAGACATGCCCGAGGTGCGAATCGGCGTGTCGGCTCCGCACCTCCGTTCTCACCTCGGACAGTTCCCGGTCTTCTCTCTTCACGAGGACGTCGGGGCTGATCGGCCTCGTGAAGCTCGGCCAGCCGGAATGGGAATCGTATTTGTCGCGCGAGCTGAAGAGAGGCTCTCCCGACACCACATCGACGTAGATCCCTTCACGCTTGTTGTCCCAGTAGGGATTGTCGTAGGGCCGCTCCGTGCCTTCCTCCTGCGTCACCTCGTACTGGAGGGGGGACAGCTTCTCGAAGAGCTCATCGGCGGGAGGTTTCCGGAAAGCGCACGCGGGAGATTCCTGTGTGTCTTGCCACACCTCGTTCAGATACCGCTCACGCCCCGATGCCACCCGGTACTCCTTGTACCGCGCAGGATTCTTCCGGGCGTAATCCTGGTGATACTCCTCCGCCGGGTAGAACCCGGGGAAGGGGAGGATCTCGGTGACGATGGGGCGGTCATACCTCCCCGAGGCGATCAGTTCCTCCCTTGAGGCCTCGGCTAACCGTTTCTGCTCATCAGTGTGGTAGAAGATGACGGACCGGTACTGGCTCCCCCGGTCGGCGAAGGAGCCTCCGGGATCCGTCGGGTCGATATTCCTCCAGTAGACGTCGAGAATCTGCCGGTACATCGCCCTTGCAGGGTCGTAGGTAACTTGGATCGCTTCGTAGTGACCGGTGAGTCCGGAGGAGACTTTTTCGTAGGTTGCGTCCTCTTCGAGACCCCCCGCATACCCCGCTGTCACCTCGATGACGCCGTCAAGCATCTCAAAAGGGTATTCCATACACCAGAAACATCCCCCGGCGAAGGTGGCCTTCGCGATCTTCTCCGCTCTGCCCATGACAACGCCCCCCATGAAAAATTCCGCGACTCCGCACACAACCAACAGACAGACGGCCGTCACAACCGCCCGAGGCACCTTTTTCATGATACCTCTTACCACACGATTCCTCCGTTCAGGCGCGCCTGCCGGGGAGTTGCCACGCCACGAATCCGATGATGACGGCCACGATCAGGGCGGGAACAACCCCTGGAACACCCCCGAGCAATGCCGGATACGACGGATCGGGCGTCTGAGCCAGCGTCACGTTCCCCCCCAGGATCTTCTTCAGGAGAAATGTCCCGTTCAGGGACGCGTACGCGAGCATATACAGGTATGCCCCCACCAGGCCGCCGAGGACGAAGAAAAGCGCATCCTTCCGGCCGTCTCCGAGGGCAGCCGTGCCGGTGCTGGGGCAGTACCCCGTAAAGGGCCAGACGAGCCCCATGATAATCCCGCCGATCAGGACCCCCCAGTAGCTGGTCTTGACATCCAGGTGCCCCGGATTAATCACGCCGATGGCAAGCCCCGCGAAGAGGAGGGTGCTGGCGATGGCGATGCCGAAGAGGATCGCCTTCATCAGATGAAGATCGGCCAGCCGCAGCATATTGATAATATTGTGGGGGTTGGATGCGCCGATACGGTGAAGGACAAACCCGAATGCCGCGCCGAGTATGATCGCTAACGGTATGGACATGGTGCACCTCCTCTCTTATCGCCGGTACAGCAGGATGGCAAGGGGGATAGCCGTCAGGAAGACCCCGACGGCAAAGAGATAGCCGCTGATCGAGGTCTGCATGATGCCGCTCATCGTGTGCCCGCTCATGCACCCCCCGGCCAGTCTGACACCGAACAGCGTAACGACCCCGCCGATAAACGATACGACGTATCGCGTGGAGCCCTTCTCTCCGAACCGGGACCGCCATACCTCCGGGGCAACCCGGTCCGCGGCGGTCGGTCGCGGCCCTCCGGTCAATGCCGACAGAAAAGCCCCCAGGATTATGCTCAGCACAAAGATGAAACTGTAGTTGAACGGTTTCGCGCTGTTCTTGGCATACTTGCCGCCGCTCTTGTTCAGATAGGCGTTCGTGCTGGCATACCCCGATTTTGCATCCGGATTCTTGGTAATCACATCATCGGAAAGGGCATTCCAGACAATCCCATCGAATATCACGAACTGTGTCGATACCCCGATGGGCTTGACCAGTAAAACCGCGAAGAAAAAGACCAAGCCGAGGGCAATTCCACCCGTGAACCAGTTCCACTGTCCCTTCATAACAATCCCTCCTTGTTGCTCTGTTCATGGTATTACACGGTCAGGAAGAGGCGAGGCACGAAACAACGAACGGCGTCGTCCGGCCTGCGCCCCATCTGCATCCTGACACCATGCCATTGTGTTCGCAATGTGAAAAAACCAACAATATGAAAGATATCCGAACTACGATAGTAAAAATTATCCCATAAACCACACAAAACGTAAAGGATATTTCCAGCGGAGCTGTCACCGTTTTGGAGTTCAAAGCCATGAATTCGAATTGCCAGGGGGAATATAAATGGTATAGGATGCAACGTATCCTGTCACAACAGCCACAGCATGAGCGGCGGAGAAGAGAAAGGAGACGATCATGCGCATCATCGACCTGTCGGCCACCATCGAACAAAGTCCCGATGGCGCACCCGATTTGCTGAGAACGGAGATTGCCTACCATGACCACGCCGACGGGGCGGCGGGCATTGAGACACTCCTCAACGTCCCTCCCGCTCTCCTGCGTGACGGCGAGGGGTGGGCGACGGAAACGATTACCCACCTGGGGACACACAGCTCGACACATGTCGATGCCCCCTGGCATTACAACAGCCGTATCCAGGGTGAGCGGGCCCCCACGATAGATGAATTACCCCTCGAATGGTTCTTCGGTGACGGGGTCAAGCTCGACATGACCGCCAAGGAGGAGGGAGATCCCGTGACCGATGCGGACGTAGCAAAGGAACTGGACCGAATCGGATACACACTCAAATCGCACGACATCGTCCTGATCAACACGGGGCGGGATATCTATTACGGGGACCCCGATTATATGTTTAAGGGCTGCGGCGTGACGCAGGGGGCCACCCGGTGGCTTTACGAACAGGGAATCAGGGTCATGGGGATCGACGCCTGGGGGTGGGACCTCCCCCTGGACCGCCAGGCCCGGCAGGCCCTCGATACAGGCGAGAAGGGAATCTTCTGGGCGGCACACCAGGCCGACCTTCCCTATTGTCATATCGAGCGGCTGGTCAACCTGGGGGGGCTTCCCTCCTTTGGGTTCTCTGTCGCCTGTTTTCCCCTCAAGATCAAGGGCGCCAGCGCGGGACCGGCGCGGGTGGTGGCAATTCTTCCGGAATAGCACTCAAGAAAGGAGCGTTCGCATGCCCTTTGAAATGATAAACGACGTGAGCCTCCACTACGAGGAAGCGGGAGAGGGGGAGGCGATACTCTTTCTGCATGGGTACACGGGGAGTACCAAGGACTGGGCCTATCAGGCGGCACTCCTCTCGTCTCAGTACCGGGTTATTGCGCTTGACCACCGCGGGCACGGGATGTCCAGCGGTCCCCACGAGGAAGAAGGATACTCGATTCCGATCTCGAGCAACGATGTCTATGAACTCTTACGTCTGCTCGATGTGGACCGGTGCTGTCTGGTCGGGCATTCGATGGGCGGGTTTATTTCCCTCCAGTTCGCCCTCGACCATCCCGACCTGGTGAGTGCCTTGGTCCTGGTGGATACGTCGAGCGGTACCTTCGATGTTGCTCCCGGTTATCCCGCAATGCGGGCGAAAATGGACGAACTTGCACGCGAGGAGGGGGTTGAGGCGGCGTTCGAGTACGAAGCCGCGCACAACCCACTCCGGATCGAACGATACAGGCGGCACCCGGAGTGGCGGGAGGTGGCCAGGCGCAAGGCCCTCGGCACTTCGGTGGACGGGTATATCTATGTGGCGCGATCCTTCGGGAAGTGGCAACCGGTTACGAACCGCCTCGGGGAAATCCGGGTCCCGACCCTGATTTTCCGGGGTGAAGAGGATGCTCCCTTCGCCACGGCGAGTGAAACACTCAAGGCATCGATCACCGGATCTGATCTGGTGATCGTTCCCGGCGCCGGGCATTCTCCCCACGAGGAAAACCTGGATATATTTAATGAAAAATTGACAGCCTTCCTCGCTTCGGTGTATCGGATCTGACGGTGGAGCAGAAATAAAGGCTTGATAAATCCAACCGTATACCCTACACTGAGCATAAAATAGGTGCTGGATAATCTTCTATAAACAAGGAGCGTTCCATGTTTAGAAAAATCTTATACCCCACCGATTTTTCAGATGTATCGAAGAAGGCTCTCGCATCACTCTCCAATCTCAAGACAGACGAAGATCAGGAAGTTGTCATCATCCATGTAATCGACAGCCGAAACCTCGATGCCATGGCCCAGTATGTGCCGGCCGATCTCGTGAAGACCCAGGAGGCGCTCGAGAAGCTTGCGTGGGAAGAGGCACAGGCGATTACCGATCAGCTCGAAAAAGCGGGATTCAAGGTCACGGTCCGTATCGAGGAGGGGATTCCCTCCCGGAACATCCTGGAAGCGGAAGCCGACGAAGACGTTTCCTGTATCGTGATAGGCTCTCACGGTGTGAGCAATATCAAGGAAATGTTTCTGGGATCCGTTTCTGAAAAGGTTATCAGGAAGGCCAAGAAACCGGTCATTGTCATAAAACGATAACGTCGACGGCAAAACACATTTCACATTTTCGGATTATCCATGCCGATACCCGGGTGAATCAGAGGGTGGGGTGTGAGCGTCGAGTTCTATCTTGAAGACCCGAAGAGAAGTGGGAACACAGAAGGGGGAACACAGTGAATATCCTGCGCGTTAACATGTCACAGCTGACAACGGATATCGAGTCCCTGCCCGAGGACTGGACCCTGATCGGTGGGAGAGGCCTGATCGCCAAGGTCATGAATAAAGAGGTCTCTCCTGATATCGATCCGCTGGGGCCCGATGGAAAGTTGATCATCGCCGCCGGTCCGCTGGCGGGGACCATGGCCCCGCAACTCGGCCGTATATCGCTGGGGTGCAAGAGCCCTCTGACGAAGGGGATCAAGAAGGCGAACGTGGGGGGACCGGCCGCCCAGAAGCTGGACAAACTGGGCATCCGGGGGATCATCATCGAAGGCGCCTCTGGAGGGGGGAGATGGTATCTCCTGAGGATATCGAAAGAAGGGACCACGCTGGAGTCTGCCGATGAATACGCGGGAATGCGAAACTATCGGCTCAACGAGGAACTCCGCAAAAGGTTCGGAGACAAGTCCACCCTGATCACCATCGGCCCCGCCGGTGAACGGAAATACACCGGCGCGTCGATCGCCCTGACCGATGTCTACGGAGACCCCTCACGCGCCGCGGGGCGGGGCGGGATCGGGGCGGTGATGGGGGCAAAAGGGCTCAAGGCCATCGTCATCGATGACGCCGATTCCGGCAAGATTTCCCTGGCCGATCCGGCCGCCTTCCGTGAGACCGTGAGAAACTGGGTGGGAATTCTCCGGAAGGATGTGGGCTGCGGTCTCTTTCATACCTTCGGGACGCCGCTGGCGGTCTCCAATATGAGCATGGTGGGGAGCATGCCCGCCCGGGGGAATACCTCGGGGCGGCATGAGGAGTTCAGAAAGGTCAGCGGGGACGCCATCAAGAACAATGTCTGGGAGCGGGGGGGTAAGATGCACGGTTGCATGCCGGGATGCGTCGTCCAGTGCTCGATCATCTACAACGGCCCCGACGGGGAGCGGCTCTGTTCGGCCTTCGAATACGAGGCGGTTGCCCTCTTGGGGACCAATCTCGACATCATCGACCTCGACGCCATTGCCCGGATGAAGTACCTGTGCGACGATATCGGTCTCGACCTGATCGAGATGGGGGGATCCCTGGTCGTCGCCATCTCCGGCGGCAGGCTGCAGATGGGGGACGCCGCGGGGGCGATCAGGCTCCTTGAGGAGATCGGGGAGGGGACCGAGTTCGGCGCGGTCCTCGGCAACGGGGCCGTGGCCACAGGCAAGGCCCTGAACGTGGAGCGGGTTCCCGCCTTCAAGGGACAGGCCATCCCCGGCCACGACGGCCGGGCCGCCAAGGGTGTTGGCGTGACCTACGCCACGAGTCCCATGGGGGCCGACCATAACGCCGGTCTTACCTACAAGATACCGGGGCAGAAGAAAGGGCAGATCGAAAACTCCCTCGCCTTCCAGATCAGGGCGGCGACCTGCGACACCATTGGGTACTGTCTCAACTCAGTCCCCGGCGGACAGACGTCGGTCTACGAATTCTTCTCGGATCTTATCAACGCCCGCTACGGGATGAACCTTACAGCTGACAACCTGATAGAAATCGGCAAGCAGACCCTGAAGGATGAGAACGCCTTCAATAACCGGGCGGAGTTCAGCCGGATATGGGAACCCTATCCGGCCTTCTACCGAACGGAGCCCCTCCCCCCGACCAACCGGGTCTTCGACGTCGAGGAGAGCGAGATCGAGGACATCTGGAACCGGATCGACGCCTATAAGGAAAAAAAGAAGGCTTGGGAGATCCGGATCGCCCACCTCCCCCCCATGCTCATCGGTGCGGGGGTCCTCGCGAAGATCGGCGGTCAGGCCAAAGGGCTGCAGATGACGAAGGTCCTCTTCCTCTGCGATCCCGTCATGAAACAGATCGGACGGGCCGATGAGATCATCAATGCCCTTGCAGCCAACGGGATCGAGACGGTCCTCTTCACCGATATCGAACCCGATCCCCCGATCTGGGAGATCGAAAACCTGGGCGAGCTTTATGCAAAGAAAGGATGCGACGGGATCATCGCCATGGGGGGCGGGAGTTCCATGGATGCGGCCAAAGCACTCTCCGTGCGAGTGACCCATTCGGGACACATGTCGGAATACGAGAGCCTCGCCGGGGGAACGGGGAAAATCAAGGACATTCTTCCCCCGGTCATCTGCATCCCCACCACGTCGGGGACGGGGAGCGAGGCGAACACCTACGCGGTCCTCACCGACACGGAGCGGGGGATCAAGTTCATCATTATGAGCGAGATCATCGTCCCGAAACTGGCGATCATCGACCCCGAAGTGACGAAGACCATGCCGAAAGGGCTCACCGCTGAGACGGGAATCGACGCCCTGGCTCACTGCATCGAAGGGTACGTGGGGACCCTGATGCCCTACCATCCCTACTATGCGACGGTGGCCTACTACGGGATCAAGCTGGTCGGCAGGAGTCTTCCCCGAGTCTGCCATAACCCCGACGACCTGGAGGCCCGGACGGATATGGCGATGGCGGCCGTCTACGGCGGTGCCGCCTTCACCAAGGGGCTGGGGGTCGGACACAACCTCGGCCACGTCATCGGCGCCCGGTACCATATCTCCCACGGCAAATCGATCGCCCCGGGGCTCCTCTGCTTCGCCCGGGTGAACGAGAAGGCCTGCCGGGAGGATTTCAAGGACCTCGCCTGGACGCTGAACCGTTC
>JAFGSH010000232.1 GCA_016934695.1 Deltaproteobacteria bacterium | reverse complement strand
GTTGTCGTCTCCGTCATGCCCTGTACGGCGAAGAAGTTCGAGGCCCGGCGGCCGGAGATGGACGACAGCGGGTACCGGGATGTCGATATCGTTCTGACGACAAGAGAGCTGGGCAGGATGATCCGGGAGGCGGGGATCGATTTTGTGAACCTTCCCGATGAAGATCCGGATCCCCCCATGGGTGAATACACCGGTGCCGCCACGATCTTCGGCGCCACCGGCGGCGTGATGGAGGCGGCCCTCCGTACCGCGTATGCCGTGGTGACCGGTGAGAGCCTGGGTAATCTCGACATCAAGCCGGTCCGCGGTCTGGACGGGGTCAAAGAGGCCGCCGTCGAGGTGCCCGGTCTGGGAGAGGTCAAGGTCGCTGTGGCCCACGGTCTGGGGAACGCTCGGAAGATCCTGGATGCCCTCCGTGCCGGTACGGCGGACTACCACTTCATCGAGATCATGGCCTGTCCCGGGGGGTGCGTGGGTGGCGGTGGTCAGCCCATACCCACCAACAGGGAGGTGCGCGCCTTGAGGGCGGAGGCGCTGTACCGCGATGACGGTTCGGTTCAGGAATTGCGGCAGTCCCATGAGAACCCCTATATCAAGAAGGCGTACGATACCTTTTTGGAGGAGCCGCTGGGACATAAGTCGCATAAACTGCTCCACACCTCCTATACGGATCGTGGAGTGGACCTGCCCCACAAGGGGTAACAATTGACAATTGACCGTTAATGAATAACGGAAAGAAAGCCTGCGGCGAGGATCTGTTCTGAACTCAAGGGCTGGGAACGAATGGGAGCCCCCGGCCTTGTGTGTGCAGGCCGGGGGTTTTCTTTGGGAGGCGCGGATGGAACAAAAACGGGTCGGTTTTATCGGTGTTATGATTGGAGACAGGGGGAGACAGGCCCCCCGGGTCAATGAACTGCTCACGGAGTACGGAGATATCATCGTAGGAAGGATGGGAATCCCTTACCACGAGCGGGGGGTGAGCGTCATCGCCCTGATCGTGGATGGAACGACCAACGCGATCGGCGCACTGACGGGAAAACTCGGCATGATCGAGGGGGTGACCGTCAAGTCGGCGATGTCAAAAGGATCTGATAAAGGAGCTGCATGATGAGCGCGAAACTCGCGTATGATACGTTGGAGAAGGACTGGATGGCGGGAGTCATCCGGGAGGATGAGATCACCCGGTACCTGACCGACGGGGAGGACTTTATAGACGACGGGAAGATCTGGGAGGAGATCGAAAGGAACAAGACTCCCGAACGCCGGAAGATACGGGATATCATCCAGAAGTCTCTCGCCATCGAAACCCTCGATTCCGATGAGACCGCGGCGCTCCTCAACGTCGAGGACGATGAGTTGTGGAACGAGATATTCGAGGCGGCCGGCGAGGTAAAGCGGCGGGTGTACGACAATCGGATCGTGACCTTCGCCCCCCTGTACTGCAGTAATTTCTGCGTGAACGACTGCCTGTACTGCGGCTTCCGCAGGGAAAACCGTATGGAGACACGCAGGCGGCTGACCATCGAAGAAGTCCAAAGTGAGGCGCGGGTCCTTGCCGGTGAGATCGGGCACAAACGCCTCATCGCCGTCTACGGCGAACACCCCCTGTCGGACGCGCACTATATCGCCGATACGATACGGGCCATGTACGATGTCACGGTGAAGACGAAGAACGGCTTCGGGCAGATCAGGCGGGTCAACATCAACGCCGCGCCCATGGCCATCTCTGATCTGGAAATGCTCAGAGAGGTGGGGATCGGAACCTATCAGGTATTCCAGGAGACGTACCACCACGATACGTACCGGCGTCTTCATCCCGCGGGGACTCTCAAGGCGCACTATCAGTGGCGGCTGTACACGCTCCACCGGGCGATCGAGGCGGGTATCGACGATGTGGCGATCGGCGCCCTTTTCGGCCTGTACGACTGGCGATTCGAGGTGATGGGGCTTCTCTATCACGCCCGTGACCTGGAGCGGCAGTGTAACGGCCTGGGGCCCCATACGGTTTCTTTCCCCCGTCTCGAACCGGCGGCGGGGACCCCCTTTACCCGCGAGACACGCTACCGGGTCTCCGACGAGGATTTCAAGAAGGTCGTTGCCGTCCTCCGTCTCTCCATTCCCTACGCGGGGATGATCATCACCGCCCGGGAGCGCGCGGATATCAGACGTAAAATTATCCCCCTCGGGTGTACGCAGACGGACGCCTCCACCCGGATCGGGATCGGGGCCTACTCAGACCGGTACGACGAGCAGGAGGCGGAGCGGCAGCAGTTCATCCTCGGCGATACGAGGAACCTGGACGAGGTGATACGGGAGTTTGCGGAAGACGGATACATCACCTCCTTCTGCACGGCAGGATATCGGTGCGGGAGGACCGGCGATCGTATCATGAAACTCCTGAGGACCGGACAGGAGGGACGCTTCTGCAAGCTCAACGCGGTTCTTACCTTCCGGGAGTGGCTGGATGACTTCGCGAGCGAGAAGACGAAAGAAGCGGGTGAACGGGTCATCAGGAAGGAGATGGCGGAGATAGAGCGTCAGATCCCCGCTGCCTATCCGAAACTGAAGGAGTATTACGGGAGGATCGAGCGCGGTGAACGGGATCTCTACTTCTAAAAACGAATTAAAAATATATTTTACCGAGATGGCCCGACGTATCCGGGATACGTACGGGATCGACGTCTGGTTTGCCGAGATCACGGGGAAACGATGGTCCTACCTTGCCGGCGGGACGGGGGAAGAAGAGTCCCTCCTTCCCGCACGGCGGATCGAGTTGACCGACCGCTTCGGGATCATCTCGGACGGGTGGGACCGGATCCCCGCCGATGAGAGTGAGGCCATCATCTCGTCATTCCGAAAAGCCGTAGAGGACTATGGATAGAGATGAAATCCTATATTTCCTGAAAGATCCGGGTAGGGACGAAGAACTCTTTCGGATGGCCGATGATGTACGGAAGAGCCGGTGCGGCGATGAGGTCCATATCCGGGGGATCATTGAATTCTCCAATCACTGCTGCCGGAACTGTCTCTACTGTGGCCTGAGACGGGACAACACGAACCTGAACCGCTACCGGATGGGAGAAGCTGAGATCGTCGACCGTGCCCACCGGATCTCTTCCACCGGTATCAGGACGATCGTCCTCCAGTCGGGGGATGATTTTCACTACACCCGTGCAATGATCTGCCGCATCATCGAACGGATCAAAGAAAACGACGATGTCGCGGTCACCCTGAGTCTCGGGGAACGGCCTTTCGGCGACTACCGGGACTTCCGGGTCGCGGGAGCGGACCGGTATCTCCTCAAGCATGAGACGGCGAACGAGGAACGATACCGTCGCCTGCACCCCGGTCAGAGCCTGGAAAAGCGACTCCGGACCCTGGCATTTCTCCGGGAGATCGGGTACCAGATCGGGGCGGGAAATATTGTCGGTCTCCCCGGCCAGACCGACGGAGATCTCTGTGAGGACATACTCCTCCTCGAAAAACTGGAC
>JAFGSH010000022.1 GCA_016934695.1 Deltaproteobacteria bacterium | reverse complement strand
CCGTGATGAAGAAGTACCATGATCTGGGAACGGCGGAGAACATCGTTCCCCTCAATACGTTCGGAGGGCTCCCGACACGCAACCTGACCACGGCGAGCTTTGAACATGCCGCGAAGATATCGGGCGAGACCTTCGCCAGACAATACCTGGGGAGGCGGCTCGCCTGCTCCCACTGTCCGGTGGGTTGCATCCACATCGCCGCCCTCCGGGAACCGTACGAGGATGTCTCGTACTTCTACAAGACATCCATGATATCGTACGATTATGAACCGATCTACGCCCTCGGCACCATGCTGGGCATCTCGAAACCCGCCGATTTCCTGAAGCTGATGGACCGGGTGGAGGAGGCCTGGGGTGTCGACGCGATGAGCCTCGGCGTGATCCTCGCTTGGGCAACGGAGGCCTTCCAGCGGGGCCTGATCACCACGGAAGAGACCCGGGGCGTCAGGCTGAAGTGGGGGGATGCCAGGGCATACATCAAGGCGGGAGGGTACCTCATCGACCAGCCGAACGATTTTTACCGGGCCCTTGCGCGCGGGGTCGAATACGCCGCCTCAGTCTATGGAGGAGAAGAGTTCGCCCTCGCCTTCGGCGGCAACGAGATGCCCGGCTATCACACCGGTCCCGGCGCCCACCTGGGTGTCCTGATCGGCGCCCGCCACAGCCATCTCGACAATGCCGGGTACAGCCTCGATCAGAAGATCCTTATCGAAAAGGAACTGGAACCGGAGGCGGTCATCGATGCCCTCCTCGCGGAGGAACAATGGCGGCAGATTCTCTCCAGCCTCGTGATCTGTTTCTTCGCGCGGGGGATCTACTCGCCCGAACTGGTCACCCGCCTCCTCGCCATCGCGGGGGTCGATCTCACCGCCGATGACCTGCAGCGCATCGGGCGGAAGATCCATACCGAAAAATTCCGCTTCAAGGTGCGGGAGGGGTTCACCTTTGACGCACTCCGGTTGCCTGCTCGGATATTCGAGACCGCCTCCCCCGTCAGCGGTCTGGAGAGGCAGTATCTGGAAAAGGCCCTCGCCTACGCGCAGGAAACCATCCGGAAAGAGTTGGACGCGCCGGAGTGATTGTGACGGGACAGCATGCCTCACACTGAATATCCTTGACTTTTCCTCCCCATGCACATACGGTGCGTTCTTAATAATGCAAAGCACCCTCGGAGTATTCTGTGCCGGGAGGCCACACAGGGAGTGTTTCTTTTATGCCCATGACCAAGAAGATGAAGTTCGCCATCCTCACGTCGGGGACCGTTATTTCATTCATATACCGGTTTGTCCGCCTCTACTCCGCGACCTTCCGTCTGACCGTCGAAGGCGAGCAGCGGTGGATGGAGCACATCCAGGAGGGGGGGAGGGTTCTCCTCTGCGGCTGGCACCAGCAGTTCTTCCCCGTTCTCCGGTATTTCAAGGTGTATGAGCCGTACCGGGCAAGCGTCATGATCAGCAGGAGCTCCGACGGAGAATTTATATCAGGGGTCGCAAAACTGATGGGGCTGCACCCCGTGAGGGGTTCATCGTCGCGGGGCGGCCGCGAGGCGCTCGCCGGGATGATCGAGGCACTGCGCGCAAGGGGCCTCGCCATCCATATCCTCGACGGCCCCACCGGACCGATGGGGGTCGTCAAGGCCGGCGCGATCCGGCTGGCCTTCGCCGCCGATGCGGTTATTGTTCCGTTCTATACGAGTGCCGACAGGGCCTGGTATGCCCATAGCTGGGACCGCTTCATGGTTCCCAAGCCCTTCGCCCGGGTGACCATCCGGTACGGCGACCCGATCCCCTGTCCCCTCGCGGCGGACAGTGAGGAATTCGAGAAACAGCGCCGGGCACTCGAAGAAACGATGCTCCCCGGTCTCCATCGACCGATGGAGGGTTTCTCCTCCTGAACGAGGGGATTGCAGCAATAATAATACGTAATAAAACCATATGCAGGGAGGGGGGTTATCACCTATGGACAGTTTTGAAGGACTTCTCCGGAAACGCCGGTCCGTCAGAGATTTCGAGGAGCGTGAGGTCCCGTTGCCTCTGATACGGGACATCATCAGGGAGAGCACCCTCGCCCCCAGTGCCAGTCACGGGCAGCCGTGGCACTTTATCATCATCACCGACCGGGGGCTCATGAAGCGGATCTCGGATGCGTGCAAGCGCGCCCTTCTCGATAGTATCGAGGCGAACCCGGCGATGGCGCTCAGCGGGTACAAGGCGGCGCTCGAAAATACCGCCTTCAATATCTTCTACAACGCCCCCTGTCTGGTCTATATCGTCGGCCGTGCCGAGGTGGGATCGCTCGATGTGGACTGCGCCCTCGCGGCCTCCTATCTGATGTTCTGTTCCGCCCGTCGCGGGCTCGGGACCTGCTGGATCGGTCTGGGGACGCCCCTTCAGGATCCTGCGATCCGGAAGGAGATCGGCCTCCCCGACGGGTACCGGATCGTCGCCCCCATTGTTGTGGGATATCCCGCGTCGATACCGGAGCCCCTCCCGCGCGAGGAGCCGAAGATTCTCAAGATCGTATCCTGATCAGGGTTCGACGAGGATCTTGATCTCCGCGTCCTTGTGATTCGCCAGCCGCTCGAATCCCCCCTCGACGAT
>JAFGSH010000231.1 GCA_016934695.1 Deltaproteobacteria bacterium | reverse complement strand
TTTTCCATCACCGAGCTTTCCACGTACGAAGACCTCCAGATATCCCCCCGGGGAAAGGCCGTGGACGACATCGAGGCGGGCTTCTTCGATCTGGACGGGACGATACCCTGCCAGACCGACGGCGGCCTGAAATGCTTCGGCCACCCCATCGGGGCGTCGGGGATCAGGATGATCTACGAGGAATACAAACAGCTCCAGGGGAAGGCGGGTGAGCGGCAGGTCGAAAACCCCCGGATCGGGCTGACCCACAACCTGGGGGGATTCCCCTGCATGAGCGTCGTCAGCGTGGCGCTCTTCGGCAATACACTGTGAAACATCCGGACCGGCGCCGGAGTCCCGCGCATCGGGTTTCGGGGCTCCCCGGCCGGAAAATCTGAAAAGAGGAGAACATGATGGAATTACGGAAGATATGCGTCTTGGGGGCGGGGCTCATGGGGAACGGCATCGCCCAAGTCTGCGCGCAGGCGGGGTATGCGGTCGCCATGCGCGACATCGAGCAGCGCTTCATTGACAAGGGGATGGACACGATACGAAAGAATCTCGCCCGGAACGTGTCGAAGGGGAAGATGGAGCCGGCAGAGATGGACGGCGTCCTGGGAAGGATCACCCCGACCCTGGACCTGCAAGAGGCGGCGGGTGACGCCGACGTGGTCGTCGAGGTCGTCGTCGAGGTGATGGATGTCAAAAAGAAGGTGTACGCCGAACTGGAAGAGATCGTGCCGGACCGGTGCCTCTTTTTCACCAACACATCGGGCCTGAGTATCAC
Source organism: Deltaproteobacteria bacterium (assembly GCA_016934695.1). Next base: position 24,922 of record JAFGSH010000231.1, on the reverse strand, counting down.
GGAGATGGCCTCCATCACGAAGAGACCGGACAGATTCATCGGCACCCATTTCTTCAATCCCGTGCCGGTCATGCGGCTTCAGGAGATCATCAAGGGGCATGAAACATCGGAAGAGACCCTTGAGACGGCCAAAGAGTGGGGGAAGAAGATCGGCAAGGAGATCATCATCGTCAACGAGGCGCCGGCCTTTGCCGTCAACCGCGTCCTGTGCACCATGCTCAACGAGGCCTTCTTCGCCCTGGGGGAAGGAGTCGCCAGCGCGGAGGACATCGACAAGGGGATGGTCCTGGGGTGCAACCACCCCATCGGTCCCCTGGCCCTTGCCGATCTCGTCGGCCTGGAAACCCTCCTCCACGTGATAGAGGGGCTCCACGAGGAGTTGGGAGACAAGTACCGTCCAGCCCCCCTGCTCAGGAAACTGGTGCGGGCGAAGCGATACGGCCGGAAGACGGGCAAGGGCGTATACGATTACGGAACGGAGCAGGGATAAGCCGTCGGATTCGGCGGCGCATGGAATAACGTCAAGTAATCCTTTAAATTCATACTAAAGTGGTATTTACAAAACGTGCGTATCCTATAATATTGCAACCACTGCAACCACGCGTGGGATTTCCGCATGACGGCAAGGGTACGCGACGGGAACAGGGAGGGAAACATGGATTTCGAACTGTCCGAAGAGATGAAGATGTTGCAGGATATGGCCTACCGGTTTGCCCAGGCGGAGATAGCCCCGGTCTCGGAGGAATGCGACCGGGAGGAGAAGTACACCCCCGAACTGCGCAAGAAGGCCGCGCAGAACGGCCTCGTCTGCTCGTGGATACCGGAAGAATACGGCGGAGCGGGAGTGGGGATACTGGGCAATTCCCTGGTCATGGAACAGTTCTCCCGGGTCGACACGGGTATCGGTCTCAATATCGTGGCGGCGGGATTCGGGTGCGAGGCGGTCTACGCCTTCGGGACGGAGGAGCAGAAACAGCGATACCTCCCCCCCGTGTGCAGCGGCGAGCAGGTCAGCGCCGGCGCCTTCACGGAACCGAACGCCGGAACGGACGTGGCCGGGTACGCGACGAGGGCGGTGAAAGACGGCGACAAGTATGTCATCAACGGCAGCAAGATGTTCATCACCAACGGGACCGTCTGCGACTGGATGGTATGCCAGTGCATCACCAATCCCGATGAGAAGACCCATCAGCGGTTCAGTCAGATCATCGTCCCCGCCGATGCCTCCGGTGTCACCCGGACCAAGATACACGGCAAGATGGGGATCAGGGCCACCGATACGGCCGAGATCGCCCTCGAGGACGTCAGGGTCCCCCGGGAAAACCTGGTGGGGGCGGAGGGGAAGGGGTTCTACCAGCTGATGCACTTCTTCGACGTCACGAGGATCATGGTGGCCGCTCAGGCGCTCGGTATGGCTCAGGGCTGTCTCGACGAGGCCGTCAGATACGCACAGGAGCGGACCGCATTCGGCAAACCGCTCGGGACCTTCCAGATCACCATGCAGAAACTGACGGAGATGGCGATCAGGACGGAGGCCCTGAGAAACCTCGTGTACAAGGCCGCGTGGTCGGTCGATGCGGGCCACCCCGATTTTCACCTGGGGGCGATGGCCAAATACTACGGGGGACAGACCGCAGTGTTCTGCGCCAACGCCGCCGTCGAGATCCACGGAGGGTACGGCTACATAGACGAATATCCGGTCCAGAAGTGGTACCGGGACGCCAAGATACTCGAACTGTATGAGGGCACGAAAGAGGCCGAAATACTGACCATCGGGAGGGTCCTGCAATCCCGATAGGAGGGCCGGGGAGTGGGAAGGGAGGCCATTTCCGGAGGGAGTCGGCTGAAAGTAAATTAAAAACAGTTGGTTGCCTGGCACACAACTTGCTTTTGCCGGGATGGATGTAGCGGCGTCCGCCGGCACGTCACCTGCCGGTGCAAAAAGAGGGAAGGCGGAGAGGGCATATGGTCGGTTCGGACAGAGAAGATCGTTCTTTTCAAGACTCTTCCGACATCAGAGCCGCGAGAGGGAACACCGAGCAGGCTTCCGGGAGCGGTGCCGCCCGCGGCACCCGGGAGGAGATGGAGAAGAAGTTTCTCCTGCCGCCCCCCCTGTTCAAGCACCGGGATCTGACCACCATACCCAAGTCGGCCCCCAGGATCGACAAGCGAAAGCTGATCAACATCATCAACCACCTCAATTTCACCGACGGATATCTCTGGGCCCATCTGAGAGACCCCCGGTACGAAGAGGATGTCTTCGTACGCGCCCATCCCCAACCCTGCACGGGAGAGACGATAACCTGCACGTGGTCCCAGGAGACCATGACGGGGTTCGAATACCACCGTTTTCTGAACCTGGTCGTCGACGACGGCATGTCGGTAACCGTCATCCCGGTAAAAGTGTTATATATCGACAGGGAACGCTTCACAATCCAGATGCCCGATACGGGGTATCTTCTCGGAAAACGACAGGCCAGGCGATACGCATGCCAGGGGATTACCGCCGAGCTCGGCCAGAGCGGCTTTCTGGCCCGGGGCGAACTGCTCGATTTCAGCCCGCTGTCTTTCCGGATCAGGGTCGCCCCCTGTCTCGACGGGTCTTTTCACTGGCTGAACCCGGATCAGCCGGTCACTTTGACCCTCTACCGGGGCCAGAGAATCGTCTTCTCGGATCCCTGCCGGCTCATCGATCAGACGAGCAGCATGTCCGTGAAGGAGATCGTACTCGCTCCCCTGATGAATCAGTTTCATCGCTTCAGGGGGAGAAAGATGCGAAGCCCCCGTGTGCAACTGGCACCGTCCTCCACCGTCAGCTTCCAACATCCCCTTTCCGGGAAGAAGGTGCAGCGGGATATCCATGACATATCCGTCACCGGCTTTGCAGTACGGGAATGGGACGATGACTGCGTCCTGATTCCGGGAATGATCATCCCCGCACTCACCATCAACTGCCCGGGCGCCGCACCGATGCCGTGCGTCGCACAGGTCGTGTACCGTCGAAAGGAGAAGAAGGGCCTTTTCCGTTGCGGGATAGTCATCCTCGACATGGATGTCGTCACGTACGGGAGACTGAGCAATATCCTCGGCAATGTGGTGGACCCGAATGTCCGCGTTTCAGAAGAGATAGATATGGACTCCCTGTGGAAGTTCTTCTTCGAGACCGGCTTCCTCTATCCCACGAAGTACAGCCTCATCGAATCCCATAGAAACGCCTTCAAGGAAACCTACCGCAAACTCTACCAGGAGAATCCGGAGATTGCCGAGCACATGGTCTATCAACGGAACGGCCGGATATACGGCCATGTCTCCATGGTAAAGGCGTATGAACGCGCGTGGATGGTCCACCATCTTGCCGCGCGGCCGGAGCCGGTAACCGGCAGGCATACAGGGGTCCCTCTCTTGAGACAGATCATAAACTATTTTGAGGGATTTTACCGGCTTCCGTCTTATAAGATGGACCACTGGATCTGTTATTACCGTCCTCAGACCAGATTCATGGATATGTTCTTCGGCGATTTTGCGCGGCATCTGAGAAACCCACGGGCCTGCTCGCTGGATACCTTCGCCTACAAGAGCCACCCGACGCGATCCCCCGGGGAGCCTCTCCCCGAAAAATGGCTCCTGAAGAAATTCTCGTCTCACGATCTGTTCGAACTTGAGCGGTTCTACAGGAACCACGCCAACGGGCTCCTCCTGGACGTCCTGCGTCTCGGGCAAGACGACGCGGACGGCAGCGACTCGTTGGAAGAATTATACAAACGCCAGGGATTCACGAGAAGATGGAAGACATATTCTCTCATGCACGCCCAGGAACTGAAGGCCGTTCTGATCGTCAATCAGTCAGATCTCGGGCTGAATCTTTCCGAACTTCTCAACGGCATCAAGATCATCGTTACCGATCCGACAGGGCTGCCCTGGGACATACTGGCGAGCGCGGTCTCCCGCCTGACGGGGATATATGAGGTTGAAAAAATCCCTCTTCTCATATACCCTCACACCTACCTGGATAACAGCGGGGTATCCTATGAAAAACAGTATTTCATGTTCATCATGGATATGCAGCACGGAAAGGATTTTCTGGATTACCTGAAGGGGCGGCTGAAGGCACGGATCAGGTTCCTCATCAAATTCCTCATTAGAAAGTATCTGAAAAGATGAACGATATCCCCTTGTATAACATAAGAAATATCAAGATCTTTATAGAATATATACAGGAGCATTACTCCGAGGCAGATATCGACGCTATCCTGGAATATGCGGGAATTGCCACTCATCAACTGGAAGATGAGGGGCATTGGCTTACACAGACCCATATTGATCGTTTTTTCGAGATTGTCGTCCGTAAGACAGGCAATTCCAATATCGCCCGAGAGGCAGGACGTTACTCCATCATCTCCAAGGCGGGCTTACCCGTACAGCAGTACGCTCTCGGTTTTATCACTCCGGCGACCGCCTATGCAGTGATCGAGAAATTATACAACCAAGTAAGTCGTGCATGCACGCTGACCACAAAGCGTCTCAGCAGCAATAGCACTAAGATAACGGTAACCCCGAAAGAGGGCATCGAAGAAAAGCCTTACCAGTGCGAGAACAGGACTGGGATATTTGAGGGGGTGGCCAAGATGTTTACAAACCAATTTGCCGACATCGACCACCCAACCTGCATACACAGAGGGGACAGCTCCTGCACATACATCATCACCTGGAAGCAGACCTCTTCATTCATATGGAAGCGGGTCAGAAACTATGCAACCGTTCTCAGTATCGCAGCGTCCGTCGGTCTTTTTTTCGTATTGCCGCCCCTGCACTGGATAATCTTAACCGGGGTATGCGCACTGTTCACAACAGGTATGTACGCCTACTCGGAACATCTGGAAAAAGAGGAAATCAGCTCGAAACTCAAAAGCGACAGTGAAACGGCCGGAGACCTTCTGGAGCAGACCAACGCCCGGTACAATAACGCCCTCCTCATCCAGGAGATAGGCCAGGGCACCTCCAGCATGTTGAATACCGATCATCTTCTCTCCTACATTATGGAGGTGCTCGAAAAGCGCCTCGACTTCGACCGGGGAACAATCATGCTCGCCGATGAAGAGAGGCTCCATCTCGTGTATGCCGCGGGATATGGATACAGCCCCGACCTTGAGGGCTTTGTGAAGAAGGTGACGTTTCATCTGGACAAACCCGGATCGCTCGGTCCCTTTGTCGTGGCATTCCGAGAACAGAGACCTTTCATGATAGACAACATTGACAAGATTACAGGGGATGTTACGCCGAAGACGCGGGAATTCATGAAACTGCTGGGGATCAAGTCGTTTATCTGCGTGCCGATCGTATACGAGGGAAGGTCCGAGGGGGTGCTGGCCGTCGAGAATCTGCAATCGAAGAAACCCTTCAGCCAGAGCGACATCAGTCTCCTGATGGGCATAGCGCCCCAGATCGGCATCAGCATGAACAATGCCAGGACATACCAGAAGATCAGACAGAACGAGGAGCGGTTCAGGGCCCTGGGAGAGAATGCACCCGATATCATCTACACCCTGGGCGCCGACGGGGCGTTCACCTACATCAATCCCGCGTGGGAGAATATCCTGAGATATAAAAAAGAAGAGGTCGTCGGGCGATATTTCATAGATTTCATAAAGAAGGAGGATGTCGGACGTTTCTCGCGCTATCTCGAGCGCGTGCTCAACCACAAGGAAACCGTCACGGGCGTCACAGGCGTCATCCTCACCAAGGAAGGCGGCGAGCGCCTCTTCAATATAAGCTGTTCCCCGAACCTCGGCGCAGCGGGCGAAGTCATCGGAGCGATAGGGACCATTAAGGATATCACCGAACTCGAAAAACACGTTGAGATGCTGGAGACGGCACTGCAGAGTACCATCGACGCCATGGCGGTTATCGTGGAGTCGAAGGACCCGTACACGTCCGGGCATCAGAAGAGGGTCATGGACGTGGCCGTCGCCATCGCGGAAGAGATGGGCCTTCCGGAAAACAAGATCAACGGCATCCGTATGGCGGCCATGATACATGATATCGGCAAGATCAATGTCCCTGCGGAGATCCTCAACAAACCCGGGAAGTTGTCCGACATCGAATTCAAGATCATCAAGACACATCCCGAAGCGGGTTACAACATCCTGAGAAATATCGAATTCCGGTACCCGGTCGCCCAGATTGTACGCCAGCATCACGAAAAGATAAACGGATCGGGGTATCCGAGGGGGCTTTCCGGCGATGACATACTGATAGAAGCCAGGGTCATCACCGTCGCGGACGTTGTGGAGGCCATGGCGACCGACCGGCCGTACCGGCCGTCCCTGGGAATGGCCGAAACGCTGAAAGAGATAGAGCAGAACGCCGGCATCCTCTACGACCCGGATGTCGTGAGCGCCTGTCTGAAACTGTTCGAAGAAAAGGGGTTTCAGCTCCAGCAGGTGTGACGACGCACGCGATCCGGCGTTATTTCTCCACGGGCCTTCTCCCCTTGCAGAGAATCAGGCTGGTATAGGTAAAACGCCTGGGATCATGGAGAAATCTCTTGAATTCTTCAAAAAACACTTTGCTGCCGCCGGGGTACTCATCGAAAAGACCGCCGAGTTTCGTAACCGCCATTTCTACCTTTTTAGTCCAATCAAAGGAATTCTTATCATCCATCTTCCCGTAGGAAAGATGGTGCGGGACAAGATCCACCCGAATATCTTCGAATCCAAGATCGTAGAGGTGTGAATACAACTTCCGCCCCGCATAGGTGTCGAAGTTATGTTCACTATCCAATCGTTCCATAGCCCGGTGCAGTAACTGCTCCATCTGGCAAGGCAACTCATAGTGATTAAGACAATTATGATCGAGGTCAAGGAGGCAGAGATATCCGCCGGGATTGAGGAGTTCTGCAAGATTCTTTACAATATCCCGGCTCTCAGCACGGAAATATTCCAACACGAAACGGACCCATATGATATCGAATCGCCCGATACCATCAAAAGCTCCTTTTAGATCACGAACATGGAATTCGATCCCACCGTTTCGACTGTAGTGTTCCCTTGCATATCTGATCCGGGCCTCCGAGCAATCCACACCGACTATCATGCCTCCCGGTTGAACCATATCATACAGGATGGATGCCGTTATCCCCGGCCCGCATCCCGCGTCGAGGACGCGCATCCCCGGCCTGACACCGCACCAACCGGCCTGCCTCCTGACGGCCTCGGGGTCCGTTTTGATATCCAGGCGGACATTCTCTTCCTCATTATCCATGAGGTATTGTATCTTATCTTCCACTGTCTCCCCCGGTCATATCCCGTTTCTGAGGGGGACACCTACCCGCCACGCCATACATCCCCCTTCGGTTGGGGAAGTATAGGGGCAACTCATTTTGTATGTCAAGGATAAAATACCACAAGATATTGTGGTCACGACCCATTGGAGGAGACCCTGGGCCGATCCGTACCGTCGCCCCAGTTCAGTTCCACCTTCCCCAGCACGCCGGTAAAGACGAGAACCGGCCCGCCCTGATCCGCGCGTAACGGCATCGGGAATTTCACGCTGTAGTATTTTCCGTACGGCTTCACATAGGGGAACAACTTCGTCACCAGGGGGTCGACTTTAAGCTCGCGTATCTCCACAGGCTCTATCTTATCTCCTCCCTCGCCGAGGGAAAATACCTTCCAGAGGGAGTCGGCCTTCGAAAAATCGTTGGAGTCTCTGTCGGGGATATACGCGTAAAACAGGAATTCCCGGAGATCGGGCGATGCGCCGGAGAGGATATCCCTCCGCTCCTCCCGGTCCGCCTCGGTCAGATGGTAGAGCCTGGCATACTCCGCAAGGTACGCATCCGTAAATGCCCGGCTCTTCCATGTCGCGACGACACGGATACGCGTTTCGAACTCGGAGTAGAGTGTCTTTTCCCGTGTATACCGGTTCAGGGCATTGAAATATTCTCCCGAGGCGGCATCACCCCGGGCAATGTCGATATACTCCTGTATGTGACTGCACCCGAACATCCCCATAAGGAAAGAGATCATAACAAGCCACTTAAGCGCCTTCATTGTCCCCTCCGAACACCCGGTTAAAGATGAAGTCAACATGGCCGAGAAAGTTCTCCAGCCTGAACACGCCTTCGATATCATCCCTGCTCAAGGACGACATCACCTCTCTGTCTGCGAGGAGCAGCTCTTTGAAGTCCAGGTCTTCGCCCCACGATTTCATGGCGTTCCTCTGAACGATGGCGTAGGCATCCTCCCGCGACATACCCTTTTCAATACACTTGAGCAGCACCATTTGTGAAAAGACCAGTCCCCTCGTCATATTCAGATTCGCCAGCATCCGCTCCGGGTATACGAGGAGGTTTTTCACCACACCGGAAAAGCGGCTCAGCATGAAATCAAGGAGGATCGTGGCGTCGGGGGCGATAACCCGTTCGACCGAGGAATGGCTGATATCCCGTTCATGCCAGAGGGCCACATCCTCCATCGAGGCAAGGGCGTAGGACCGCATCAGCCGCGCCAAGCCTGAAAGATTCTCCGAAAGGACGGGATTCCTCTTGTGGGGCATCGCCGACGATCCCTTCTGGCCGGGGGAGAAGAACTCCTCGGCCTCTCTGACCTCCGTCCTCTGGAGATGCCGTATCTCCGTGGAAAACTGCTCGATGGAAGCGGCCATGATGGCGAGGGTGGAAAAGTATTCGGCGTGCCTGTCACGCTGGACGATCTGCGTCGAGATGGGGTCGGGTTTCAGCCCCAGCTTCTCGCATACATACGCCTCGACCGCCGGATCGATAAAGGAAAAGGTGCCGACGGCCCCCGCTATCTTCCCATAGCTGATCCCCTCCCGGGCCCTGACCAGCCGCGTTCGGTTTCGCTGCATCTCCTGATACCAGCGGGCCATCTTGAGGCCGAAGGTGATCGGCTCTGCGTGCACTCCGTGCGATCTTCCGATCATGACAGTGTCTTTGTACGTGAAGGCCTTGTCTTTGAGGACGGCCAGGAGATCATCCAGATCGGCGATGAGGAGATCCGACGCCTCTTTCAGGAGAACGGCGAGGGAGGTGTCCAGGACATCGGAGGAGGTGAGTCCCATATGGATATACCGCGCGTCTTCCCCCACCCGTTCCGAAACCGACGCAAGGAAGGCTATCACGTCGTGTTTGACCGTCTTTTCGATCTCCTCGATCCTTCCGATATCGAAACCGGCCCTCTCCCGGATGTTCTTCATCGCTTCGGCCGGTATCTCTCCCCGGGCGGTGAGGGCCTCGCACGCGAGGATCTCTATGTCCAGCCACCTTTGGAACCGGTTCTCGGGGCTCCAGATATGTGTCATCCTGTCTCGCGAATACCGTGGAATCAAAGTTGCTTCCCTCCCCATGCTTATGGTAAGAATCTCTTAGTACGAGCCATGGGAACGAGTCAAGTTTTTTAGGCATGTCGCCTCCGTGAGATTCATAACCCCCCGCTGCCGACCCCGGACCCATATTTTTCTGACAGAAGAACCGTCCTTTTTTCAAGACATTTTTGGGATGATGTCCCGTCGCACGAAAATTTTTCTTGACGACATATAGTATTAGTACTACTATGCAACCACAACATGTTGTGTCCATACGACAGAGGGGGAACAATCCGTGCACAATAAGATTCGAAAACGAGATGGCCGTCTGGACAGGTTCGACGCAACAAAGATCACGGCTGCGATTGCAAAGGCGGGGGCGGCAACCGGGGAGTTCGGCGAGGAGGTGGCGCAGCGGCTGACGATCAAGGTGCTCAGTCTGGCGGAAAAGCTCTTCGACGGCAAGATCATGTCCGTGGAAGAGATCCAGGATATCGTCGAAGAGGTGCTCCTCGGTTCCGCCTACCGCAAGACCGCCAAGGCGTACATCATATACCGGGATCAGCACGCACGGCTGCGGGAGATCGCCAACAAGATGGAGGTCGATCTGGTCGACCAGTACCTCAAAAAGCTCGACTGGAAGATAAACGAAAACAGCAATATGGATTACTCCCTCCAGGGGCTCAACAACTATCTCTCATCCGAGGTGAGCAAGGTATACTGGCTGAACAAGATATATACCGATGAGATCAAAAAGGCCCAGATGGAGGGCGATTTTCATATCCACGACCTGAGTATCCTCTCCGTCTACTGCGTGGGGTGGGACCTGTACGACCTGCTCACGGAGGGGTTCAAGGGGGCATCCGGAAAGGTGGAGAGCAGGCCTGCGAAGCATCTGCGCAGCGCCCTCGGGCAGATCGTCAACTTCTTCTACACACTCCAGGGGGAGGCGGCAGGGGCGCAGGCGTTCTCGAATTTCGATACCCTTCTCGCTCCCTTTATCCGATATGACGGCCTGAGCTTCAAAGAGGTCAAGCAGGCCCTCCAGGAGTTTATCTTCAACATCAATGTCCCGACCCGGGTCGGGTTTCAGACGCCCTTCACCAATGTCACCCTGGATGTGAAGGTGCCGCGGTATTATGCCGACCAGGCCGTGATTATCGGCGGGGAGCTGCAGGATAAGACATACAAGGAATTCCAGGAGGAGATGGTCATGTTCAACAAGGCCTTCCTCCAGGTGATGTCCGAGGGGGACGCCAAGGGGCGCGTCTTCACCTTTCCGATTCCCACGTACAACATCACCGCGGACTTCGACTGGGACAACCCCGATCTCGAGTACCTGTGGGAGATGACGGCGAAGTACGGCGTCCCCTACTTTTCGAACTTCGTCAATTCCGACATGAACCCGGAAGATGCGCGGAGTATGTGCTGCAGGCTGCGGATCGACAACAGGGAACTCGAGAAGAGGGGCGGCGGCCTCTTCGGCTCCAATCCCCTGACGGGATCCATCGGCGTCATCACCATCAACATGCCGCGCATCGGATTCCTCTCGGAAACGGAAGAGGAATTCATCGAGCGGCTGGACCACCTGATGGTTATGGCGCGGGAGAGTCTCGAGACCAAGAGGAAGGTCCTTGAAAATTTTACCGATAAAGACCTGTATCCCTACACAAAATACTACCTCAGAGAGGTAAAACAGCGCTTCGGCGAGTATTGGAAGAACCACTTCTCCACGATAGGGCTCGTGGGGATGAATGAGGCGTGCCTCAACCTCCTGGGGAAAAATATCGGGGAACCGGAAGGACAGCGATTTGCCGAACGAATACTCGACTTCATGAGAAACCGGCTGGTCGAATTCCAGGAAGAGACCGGGAACAATTACAATCTCGAAGCGACCCCGGCCGAAGGGACCTCGTACAGCCTCGCGAAAAAGGACAAAGAAAAGTATCCCGGGATCATCTGCGCCACCGGGAACGGGACCAGGGAAGAGGGCGTGGAGGTATTCTATACCAATTCCACGCAGCTCCCCGTCAACTTTACCGATGACATCTTCGAGGCTTTGGATCTCCAGGACGGGATCCAGACCAGGTATACGGGGGGCACGGTCTTTCATATCTACGCCGGGGAGCGCATCGAAGACCCCTCAGCCGTCAAGCTTCTGGTGCGCAGGGTCTGTGACAAATATCACCTTCCCTATTTCACCTTCTCGCCGACCTTCAGCGTGTGCCCGAACCACGGCTACCTCAACGGCGAAGAGTACACATGCCCGATATGCGCCGCCTCCTGTGAGGTTTTCTCCCGCGTGGTCGGATATCTGCGCCCGGTAAAACAATGGAACAAGGGAAAGCAGGAGGAATTCAAGACCAGAAAACTGTTCCGGGTGTAAGATGAAAATCGGCGACATCCAGAGATTTTCCCTCATCGATTATCCCGGCAGGATCTGCGCCATCATCTTCACTCAGGGGTGCAATTTCAGGTGCCCGTATTGTCACAACCCGGAACTTGTCGAGCCGTCCCTGTATGGAAAGGGGGTAACGAAGCGTGACGCTATGGCCTTTCTCGAGCGGCGGCGGGGCAAACTCGACGCCGTGAGCATCACCGGCGGCGAGCCCCTGTTGCAACGCGGCCTGGTCGCATTCATTGAACAGGTGCGGGCACTGGGGTATCTGGTCAAGATCGACACCAACGGATCTCGCCCCGACGTCCTCAATCGATTGATCACCGAAGACCTCCTGGATTACATAGCCATGGACGTCAAGGCACCTCTTGAGAAATACAGAGAGGTGGTCAAGGCTTCTATAAAACCTGAGAGTATCGCCCAAAGCATCCAGCTGATAATGAATTCGGGAATTGATTATGAATTCAAGACCACTGTCGTGAACTCACTCCTAACGAAGCAAGACTTAGAGAAAATAGGCACGCTCGTCAAGGGAGCCAAACGGTATTTTCTCCAGCGGTTTGTTCCCTCAAAAACCTTGGACCCTGCATTTATGAATGAGAAGCCTTGGGCCGACGACGAACTCTCTGCCGTTAAAGAACGGCTGGAGAAGGTATTGCCATCCGTTGACATCCGTTAATTCCTTCGTCTCGAAAGGGCCTCTACCTGATAAAGCCCGGCTTCCGGGCATCTTCTTTATATCTTGTGGTTGGAGAGTGATTGATATATAGTGACCCCGCTTTTATCTCTCTGGCAACAAGAGCATATCCCCATGACCGATTCAATACGACAGGCACAGGAAGTCCTCCGGATAGAGGCGGAGAGTATCTCGAATCTTATCGACAAGGTCGGCCCCAGTTTTTCTGAAGCCGTCGAAATCATACACCGCGCGAAGGGACGTGTTATCGTTACCGGTATCGGAAAATCGGGGCTTGTGGGAAAGAAGATCGCGGCAACCTTGACGAGCACGGGAACGCCGGCCATCTTCCTCCATCCGGTGGAGGGGGTGCATGGAGACCTCGGCATCGTCACCAGAGACGACGTGATGCTGTGCATATCCAACAGCGGCGAGACGAATGAGTTGAGCACGCTGGTTTCCAATGTAAAAGACATCGGTCTGTCCATCATCGCCTTCACCGGCAATATGGATTCAACTCTCTCCAAAAACAGCGACGTGACCATCGACGTAGGTGTCGCAAAGGAGGCGTGCCCCTTCGGCCTGGCGCCCACATCGAGCACGACCGCCACCCTGGCGATGGGGGACGCCCTGGCGGTCGCCCTCATCAAAAAGATGGAATTCACCGAGCGGGACTTCTATAAGCTGCATCCGGGAGGGAACCTCGGCCAGCGTCTGATGGCACGGGTGAAGGATGCCATGATCGGAGGAGACCGCATGCCGGTGGTTCCCAGCGGAACGCCTGCGCCCGCGGCTATAGAAGAGATGGATGAGAAGAACCTCGGCTTCATATTCGTCATTGACGGGGAGAATCACCTTCTGGGCATACTGACCGACGGGGACCTCCGGCGGCACATCAGGGCGGGGGTAGCGTTCGGGGAAAAGATCGTGGACGACCTGATGACGCGGTCCCCGAAAACCATCGACCCCGACGCATCGCTCGCGCAGACCGTCGAGACCATGCAGAGGGGCGAGATTACCACGCTGGCGACAATAGACGGAGACGGACACCTTGAAGGATACATCCACCTCCATGACATACTGGGAAGGGGAGGCACCATCAAGATCTCCATGCCGCGGTAAGAGCCGTACGGCGCAGGGTCCGTCCGCCAACAGACACACGCTTGAATCGAAATGCTCCAGAACTACTTCATCGTCCGGTGCCTCAGGTGCGGGCAGAAGAATCGCATCGTACGGAATCGATTAAAAGACCGGCCTGTCTGCGGAAGGTGCGGCTCTCCTTTGGATGAACTCATCGTTACGTGTCTTCACTGCGGAGCCAAAAACCGCATCCCGGAGAACAGGCCCCACAATCTTCCTCTGTGTGCCAAATGCAAGAAACCTCTCTACTATGCGAGAGGCGAGGAGGATGACACATAGCTGCTGACAAACAGACATCGAGATCGGTGAGGCCCGGATACCATGATCGCGGGAAGTTTCCGGACACTGGGTTATGAACAGAGATGTTATTATACAACACATCATAGAGCGGCTGGGGACCGCAGAAATTACCTACAGGAACAACGCCGGGCGTGAAAAGACAGTCTTCGAGGCGGGTGTCTTGATACCGCTCTTCTTTAGGGCAAGTCAATCAACGGATGAGGAACTGGTATTTCTACTAAGCAAGAGGTCTGATGCCGTCTCGCAGTCCGGAGATTTGAGCGGTCCCGGGGGAAAGCTGGAGCCCGTTGTGGACCGGTTTCTGAGATTTTTCATCGCCCGCGGATTTCCCCCCCTGATAAAAGGAAATGCCCTGAGGTACGCCCTCCAGAGGGGGAAGGGTTCCTTCGATACCATAACTCTTTTTCTCGCCAACGCCGTGAGAGAATCGTGGGAGGAGATACGGCTCAGTCCTTTCAATCTTCGATTTCTCGGCCCCCTACCCCCGAGCAATCTGGTGATGTTCACCAAGACGATCTACCCCTTGGTGGGGCTCATCGAAAAGAGGTGGACCTCTCGCCTTAATCGGGAGGTGGACAAGCTGGTCGAGATACCGTTGGATGCTTTTTATCATGAAAAAAATTACGGTGTCCTTTCCATCCCTTCCCAGTGCGGTGGAGAAGAGGGTGGGCGCTACTATCCCTGCCTAGTACACAGGGAGGAAACGGGAGAAGAAGAGATCCTCTGGGGGGCCACCCTCCGGATTATTACTTCTTTTCTCAACATTGTCTTTGACTTTACTCCCCCGGAGATTCGACAGGAAAACATCATTCTCAAGACGTTGCACCCCGATTATCTGACCGGGAACCGCAAGAGGTATCAAACACCTTGACAAGTTTTTACCGGGCGGGTAACGTTTCCATCCTGGATTCTCAAAACACCGATATATTGAAACATGAGGGATCGATTATGGTTACCAAGAGGGCATCCGACATAAACCCCTTCATTGTCATGGACATCCTCGAAAAAGCTCAGGAGATGGAACGGGCCGGGGGGGATGTTATCCATATGGAAGTTGGGGAACCTGATTTCGACACACCCGAATGCATCAACGAGGCCTGCTGCAGGGCCATCAGGGACGGGAAGACGCACTATACCCACAGCCTCGGCCTGATAGAACTGCGCGAGGCGATCTGCGAACACTACCACGAGAAGTACGGCGTCGATATCTCGCCGGACCGGATTATCGTCACCTCCGGCACCTCTCCGGCCATGTTCCTGCTCTTCTCCGCGCTGATCGAGCGGGGGGACGAGATTATCGTATCGGACCCCCACTACGCCTGCTACCCGAACTTCATCACCTTCCTCGAGGGGATCCCCGCCCGCGTCAACGTCTTCGAAGAGGAAGGATTCCAATACACGCCGGAAGGGATCGGTGAAAAGATAACCCCCCGGACGAAGGGGATCATGATCAACTCCCCCTCCAATCCGACCGGGAACCTCCTCGACACCGAACGAATGGCCGCGATCGCGTCATACGGCCTCCCCGTCATCTCGGACGAGATATACCACGGCCTCGTCTACGAAGACGAGGAACACACCATCCTCGAATTCACCGACAACGCCTTCGTCCTGAACGGATTCTCCAAGGCCTACGCCATGACCGGGTGGAGGCTGGGGTACCTGATCGCGCCGCAGGAGTATATCCGCCCCATCCAGAAGATCCAGCAGAATTTTTTCATCTCCCCGAATTCCTTCGTCCAGTGGGGAGGAGTCGCGGCGCTCCGGGAGGCGGGGGATGACGTGATCCGGATGAAGAACATCTTCAACGAGCGGAGGAAGTTCATCATACGGCGCCTCCGCGAGATCGGTCTCGGGATCGCGGTGGAACCGACGGGGGCTTTCTACATCCTGGGGAACATCAAGGCCTTCGCGACAGACTCGTACAAAACAGCCTTCGACATCCTCGAGAAGGCCCATGTCGGCGTCACGCCGGGGGTCGACTTCGGGAAGAACTGCGAGGGGTACCTGCGGTTTTCATACGCGACCTCCCTGGAGAAGATCGCAGAGGGGATCGACCGAATAGAGAGATACCTGAAGGAGTACGCATGAGACCCCTGGCCCCGATAAACGGGACAAGTACGGCAACAAGATTGTCTTCTGCCGGAAAAACACAGAAACTAATTCAGGGCTTACTAAAGGCCGTTCTCTTCGATTTCGACGGCACCCTGGCGGAGCTGAACGTGGACTTCACCCGGATGCGCCGGGCCGTCCTGGATCTCATGAGAGACTACTGCCCCCCGCCCGACGCGATGGGGGACCTGTACGTGCTGGAGATGATCGAGGCGGGCAGATCCTTGATCTCCGAGAGGTGCCCGGGGAGGGAGGAGGAATTCTTCGTCAGGGCGCATGAACTGATCAGCGCCATAGAGACCGAGGGGGCGCGCGCAGGCACCCTCCTGCCCGGGACGAAGGAGATGTTCCGCGAATTGAGAAACCGGCGTATCAAGACGGGGGTCGTGACGCGAAACTGCAGGGCCGCCGTCGTGCAGCTGTTCCCCGACATAGACTCCCGCTGCGACGCCGTCATCACCCGGGAGCACGCCGCCCGGGTGAAGCCGCACCCCGACCATCTCCTGGCGGCGCTTGGCTCTCTGGAGACGGAGCCCGCATTCGCGGCGATGGTGGGGGACCACCCCATGGATATCAGCGTGGGGAGAGAGGCGGGGGTCTATACCGTCGGCGTCCTGACGGGATACTCACAGGCAGACCCTCTGCGCCGGGCGGGTGCGGACCTGATCATTGAAAGGGCGCCGGATATCACCCGCTACCTGTAACCGGAATCTCCGAACAATAGAGGATGAAGCACACCATGTATGAGATTACCGTGCACAAGACGTTCTCCGCCGCGCATACCCTCGATATCGGGGGCGAGCACGAACAGCTCCACGGTCATAACTTCAAGGTCGAGGCCGCCGTCGCATCCGAAGGGCTGAATGAGGACGGCATCGTCCTGGATTTCAGGGTCCTGAAACGGTGGCTGGATTCCATCCTTGAAGGACTGGACCACACCTTCCTCAACGACCTCGACCCGTTCAGACAAGCCGGCCCCACGGCGGAGCGGATCGCCCGGTTCATCCACGACAGGCTGGAGGAGAACGCCGCCCCGCTGGGGCTCGTGGTATCCCGCGTCTCGGTGTGGGAGACCGAGGGATCGAAGGCAACGTATACGGGAGACCGATCAGGTGTGTAGGGGGAGAGGCGCATCGAAATGGTAGATATACAGAACCTGAAGGATCACCGTAAGATCGACATACAGAAGGTGGGCGTGAAGGGGATCAAGTACCCCGTCATCGTCCTCGACAAGGCAAACGGGACGCAGCACGTCAACGCCACCGTCAACATGTACGTCAATCTCCCCCACCGTTTCAAGGGAACGCACATGAGCCGCTTCGTCGAGATCCTGAACGAGTTCCGCGGCCGGATCAACATCAACACCTTCCGGAAGATCCTGCAGCGCATCAGGGAGCGGCTCAACGCCGAATCCTCCCACATCGAGATCTCGTTCCCGTACTTCATAGAAAAGACCGCCCCCGTTTCGAAGGCCAGGAGCCTGATGGAATACGAGTGCTCTTTCTGCGGGGAGAGCAACGAAGAGGGGAACGATTTTCTCGTCGGCATCGCCGTGCCGGTCACCACGGCGTGTCCCTGCTCGAAGGAGATCAGCGACATGGGGGCGCACAACCAGAGGAGCGTGGTACGGGTCAAGCTGCGGTTCAGGAAATTCTTCTGGATAGAGGACGTTATCAGGCTGGTGGAGGAATCGGCGAGCAGCGAGATCTTCTCACTCCTCAAGCGGGCGGATGAAAAGTATGTGACGGAGACGGCGTATCAGAATCCGATGTTCGTGGAGGATGTCGTCAGGACCGTCGCCGAGAAGCTCAACGAATCTGAAAACTTCACCTGGTACAGCGTGGAGGCGGAAAACATGGAGAGCATTCACAACCACAATGCCTACGCCTACACGGAAAAACCGCCGGGGGGGAAGCGGTGATCGAGGATCCGCACCGTGTATCCACGCATTCCCGCGTATCCGCTCCCCGTATCATCCCGTTTCGGCGTCACCGTTGATCCTGTCCACGATCTCCTTGGGGACAAACTCCTGAAACATCTGACGGATCTTCCGCTCATTCTCCGCAACGGATACGGCTTCCCGGTAGCGATTCGCGTTTTCAATGGCCACACTGACCGAGAAGGCAATGGACTGGAGCAATTGTTTGTCCCCGGAATCAAAATCGCCGTCCGTCTTGTTGAGCACTTCGATGACCCCGGTCACTCTCCCCTCCGATATCATGGGAACACAGAGAACGGCCCTCGTATGAAAACCGGTGGCGCTGTCGACGTCCGGGGAAAAGAGAGAAGACTTGGTCATATCGTTCACGATAACCGTATTACCACGGGCCGCAACATATCCGGCAACACCCTGTCCCACCCGTATCCGGACTCCCTGGAGCTTCTCCATATCGATATTGAGGGTCACTGTAAACTCGAGACCGTCTTCACGCGCGAGGAGCAAGGCTCCGGCCTCGACCTTCATGACCGTACTGATCATGTCCATCGTATAGTTCAGGATATGATCGATATCGAACGTGGAAGACGCGAGGGCGCCTCCGATCTGTTTCAAGGTATCCAGCTCCCGGTTCCGCTTGATCACGTAGTCGCTGAGCCGGGTCCTCTCGATGGCGAGAGAGAGGGCGTCCGCCATCCTGTCGATCAGTTCCCGTAACCGGTAGAAGCGTTCGGAGTGCTCTGCGCACAAGATCATGATCCCCGCGATATCACCTCCCACCTTCAGAGGGACAAGGACACAGGACTCGTTTCCGGCAAGAAGCTCCCTCTCGGTCTCATGAGAAAGTGCGGAGGTGTCATCAACGATCAGCGTCTCCCCCTGTTTCAGGGCCTTGTCGAGGATGGACCCCTGACAGGGATAATAGGCTTCTCGTGAAAAAGAGACCGGGCCGGTGGCCATAAAATCGAGGAGTCTTACATCATTGGGCCTGATTTCATCCTTCATCAGAACGAGGGCACAGTCAAACAGCACAACCGATTGTATCTCATCGAGGATGGCATGCCGGAGTTCAGCCCCTTTAAGGCTTGAATTGATGGCCTGGATGACCCTCTGCATGGCGTCGATATGAACGTCGC
Organism: Deltaproteobacteria bacterium; assembly: GCA_016934695.1. The sequence continues at coordinate 5,900 of JAFGSH010000231.1, read as the reverse complement.
CCTCCTTTTTCTCCTCCAGAAGCTGCAGGTTTTCATAGGTAAATGCCGCGTTGCTCAGAAGGGTACTCAGGATCTCCACGGTTTCGCTTGTAAAAGGCGGGGCATCGTCTTGCCGGGAGATGGTAAGCACCCCCACGACATCCCTCATCGTTTTAATGGGCATGCACACAAAGGATTTCGTCCCGTACTGCTGGCGATTTTTCCTGCCGAACCGGGTATCTTGTTCGATATCCTCGACGATAAGAGGGGACTTGTTGATGACCGCATATTTGGCGATACTGCTCGCAAAATCTATTTGTTCACCCCGTTTGAGATGCTCCCCCAGTCCTATGGTGGCCTTGACGACGAATGCTTTTCTATGGGGACGCTCCAGGATCAAGACGGATCCGATATCCGCCTCCGCCAGTTTCAGGGCCCTCTCCAGGGTGACATACAGTATTTCTTCGGTATCGAAGGTCACGTAACAGAGATCGGAAAGCTCCTTGAGGGCCGATACCTCCGAAACCTTCTTCTGCAGTTGCCCGAATGTGACCCCGAACCGGCCCTCCAGCGTGCCGAAGGTCTCGATGATGTTGTCGAGATCTTTCGAGCCCCTCTGCGACTGATCGACCAGCAGTTCCGACGCGATTTTTTCCGAGATCTCCCTGGATATGTTCGCCATCCTGTCAAATATTCTGCGGAGCACGATAAACCCAAAGAGAGAAAAGACCAGGAAACAGAGAAAAAAGAGGTAAAAATATCGATCAGTTATGATGTCATACCTGAAACCGAAGAAGACAAACCCACAGACGGGCACCAGGAAGAAGAGGGCGAAGATAAGGTACAGCCAGTGATACATCTCTCGGCTACTCGAAAACACTCTATCCGCATATCCTCTTAATTTCATCATCACGCCCTCTCCCCGCAAGAAACCGTGCGGGCGGGTTGTCCGTTGATTGAATGTGAGTACTGTTTGGTAATGAGACCCGAAGGATTTGTCAAGAATAAAAAGCACCCCCACCCGGCAGCGCCCTTTGCGTCTTGTAATCTCCCGGGGTATGTTCTATACTGATTGCACCCGGACCGCAGTGAATACACGGAGCGGCACCGATAAGGACAGATATGATCACCCTGCCATCAAAGACAAGACAGGACAGCAAAGTGACGAAGACCCAGATAACGGAACTTGAAGAAAAGCTCAACTTCAGCAAGGCCCTGCAGGACATAACCAACCGTATCCACGCCGCCACCAATCTGAAGCATATCCTCATTGACCTGAGAGACGACATACTGACCCTCTTCAAGGCTCATTCCATCACCATATACGTGGCGGACAGGACAAAAAATGAAATATACTCCATGTTCCTGGCCGGATCCCAACTACGGGAGATCCGACTGCCCATAGACAACAGGAGCATAGCGGGATATGTGGCTCACAACAAAAAGATCGCCAATATAGCAAACGCCTATGACGATGACGAGTTGAAGGGCATCGCCCCCGAACTGACATTCGACTCGAGCTGGGACAAGAAATCGGGATTCAAGACCACTCAGATACTGGCCGTGCCGATTCTTCACGAGGATACCCTGATGGGCGTCATCCAGATATTGAACAGAGAAGGTGGCGAGAGATTCACCGAAGAGGATCAGCTCTTTCTCAGTGAGATGGCGGATGTCCTCGGTACCGCCTTTCATAACCAGGAGAGGATCAGCAGAAAGCGAAAGACCCGGTTCAACTACCTGCTGACCCTGGGCATGATCGCGGAGGAAGACCTCGAAAATGCCTGGGTGGAGACGAAAAAGAACCGGGAGACGGTCGAAGCCTATCTGATGAGAACCTGCCAGGTATCGAAGGATGATATGGGCAAGTCGCTCGAGGAATTCTACAACTGCCGCTTTGTCCCTTTCAGCACCAAGTATCCGATCCCTTTCGATCTCCTGAAAAATCTGAAGGAAGAATACCTGCGCCGCGAGATGTGGGTCCCCCTTGAGAAGAAAGACGGCAAGATTCGGGTTATCATCGACGACCCCAACAACGTCTTGAAACAGGATATGATCGAAAATCTCCTGAGGACACGGGCGGTGGAGTACGATGTCGCCCTGTACGACGACATTCTGAAATTCATCAACCACTTCTATCAGGCGGGAGGCACCGCCGGTTCCATCACCGACATCATCGGGAAACTCGATGTCGAGGACGAGTTCGAAGCCGAAGAGGACGTCATCACAGAGACCGACAGCGTCATCATGCAACTGGTCAACCGGATCATCAACGACGCGTACGCGCGCAACGCCTCCGATATTCACATAGAACCGAATATACGGAAGAAAAACGTCGAGATACGGTACCGGGTGGACGGAGACCTGGCGACGTACCAGACGGTCCCCTTCAGTTATCGTTCGGCCCTGGTCTCGAGGATCAAGATCATATCGAACCTCGACATCACCGAACGAAGAGTCCCGCAGGACGGAAAGATTAAATTCAAGCGCTCGAAGGGAGACGAGATAGAGCTCCGCGTCGTCACCATCCCCACGCAGGGGGGAGTGGAAGATGTCGTCATGCGTATCCTGGCAAGCGGGGGAGAGGTCATGCGGCTGGATGAGATGGCCCTGTCCCCCTATAACTATCAAAACCTCCTGGAGCTTCTCAAAAAACCATACGGCATGATCCTCGCCGTCGGTCCCACCGGCTCCGGGAAGACAACGTCGCTCCACGCGTCACTGCACTACATCAACAGGCCGGAGACCAAGATCTGGACGGCGGAGGACCCGGTGGAGATCTCCCAGTACGGTCTCAGGCAGGTACAGGTCAACCCGAAGATCGGCCTAGACTTCGCCCATGCCATGCGGTCGTTTCTCAGGGCCGATCCGGACGTCATCATGGTAGGCGAGATGAGGGATTACGAGACGGCGAAGATCGGGGTGGAGGCCTCGCTTACCGGGCACCTGGTCTTCAGTACCCTCCACACGAACAGCGCCCCCGAGACGATCGTACGGCTGCTCGATATGGGGATCGATCCCCTGAACTTCGCCGATTCGATCCTGGGGATCCTGGCACAGAGACTGGTACGGACGCTGTGCAAGAGATGCAGGGAGGAGTACCATCCAACGAGGGAAGAATACGATGAACTGGCCGCAGGCTACGGGGAGGAGACGTTTGCCCGGCTGAACATCCCGTACGATGAAGACTTCAAGCTGTACCGTGCCAAGGGATGCGGCACGTGCGACAAGACGGGATACAAGGGAAGGATGGGAATTCACGAACTCCTCGTCGCAACGGATGAGATCAAGCGTCTCATACAGAGACGTGAAAACGTGGAGGCCATCCGAGAGGTGGCGATCTCCCAGGGGATGTCGACCCTCCTGCAGGACGGGATCATGAAGGTGCTGCAGGGTCACACGGATTTCAGCCAGGTCCGGAGGGTGTGCATCAAATAGGCTTACTCCTTCACCATCTTCTGCCACTCGCTGATCCGGCCGAGCGCCTCCAGGGGGGTCATCCGCAGGACGTCGGTCTCCCTCAGCTCACTGATCAGGCGGTTCTCCTTCCCCGCAAAGAGGTCCAGTTGCCCCGTGACATGCCCTCTCCGCGACGCCTTGCTCCTGCCGATCTTCGGCATCCCGATCTCGTCCAGTTCGCCTTTTTCCAGGTTCTCCAGCACCTCCCGCGCCCGTGATACCACCTCTTCCGGAACGCCTGCAAGACGCGCCACCTCGATGCCGTAACTCCGGTTCGTCCCCCCCTCAACGATGGTGCGCAGGAAGATGACCCGGTCGCCCCATTCCTTGACCGCAATACTCAGGTTCTTCACCCCGTCCATGGTCCTCGCAAGATCCGTCAGCTCATGGTAGTGGGTGGCGAAGAGCGTCCGCGCCCCCAGCCTGTCCGAATCGTGGATATACTCCGCCACCGCCCAGGCGATGCTGAGACCGTCGAAGGTGCTCGTTCCCCGTCCGACCTCGTCCAGGAGAATCAGGCTCCGTCCCGTGGCATTCTTCAGAATACTCGCCACCTCCGTCATCTCGACCATAAAGGTGCTCTGCCCGGACGACAGGCTGTCGCCCGCCCCGACCCGGGTGAAGATCCGGTCAACCACGCCGATCACAGCCTCCGTGGCGGGGACGAATGATCCCATCTGTGCCATCAGAACGATCACCGCCGTCTGGCGGATGTAGGTCGACTTCCCCGCCATATTGGGGCCCGTGATGATCAGGAACCGGTGTTCGGCGCAATCCATAATGGTGTCGTTGGGGACAAACCCTCCGTCCGTTTCCATCCGCTCCACAACGGCGTGTCTCCCGCCCCGTATCTCTATCCGGTCTTCGTCGTTCACCCGCGGGCGGCAGTAGTTGTACCGCTCCGCCACCTCCGCCAGGGAGACGATGGCGTCGAGATCGGCAAGCCGCGAGGCCGTTCTCTGTATCATCAGTATCTCACGGGCTATCCGTTCCCGTATCTCCACGAACAGGTCGTACTCCCTCTTCTTCCTCCGCTCCTCCGCCCCCAGGACAAGGGCCTCGTATTCCTTCAACTCCTGGTTGATATACCGTTCCGCATTGACCAGCGTCTGCTTCCTCACGTACTCATCGGGGACCATGGCGCTGTTCGCCTTGGTCACCTCTATGTAATAGCCGAACACATTGTTGAACCCGATCTTGAGGCTGCCTATCCCTGTCTTCTTTCGTTCCTTCTCCTCCATGGCGGCGATCCATCTCTTCCCGTCCGTGGACAGTGAGATCAGCTTGTCCAGCTCATCGTCGTACCCCCTCTTGATCAGATAGCCGTCGCGGATGGTCGTCGGGGGATCCTCCACGATCGCCCGCTCTATGAGGTCCGCCACATCGGACAGGTCATCGATCTCGCCGCGGATCGTCGATATCAAGGGAGATCCCAGCTGCGAGAGGGCATCTGTTATCCGTGGTATCAACCGCGCGGAGCGTCCCAGGGCAATCAGGTCCCTTCCATTTGCAATCCCCATGGAGACCCGGCTGCCGAGGCGTTCGAGATCATAGACGCCGGCGAGGGTCGTCCTCAGCTCCCCCCTGAGCAAGTGCGCATCCTTGATCTCCGATACGGCGGCAAGTCGTTCCCTGATCCTGTCGGGATCGACAAGGGGGTACGTGAGCCACCGGCGGAGTCTTCTCCCCCCCATGGCGGTCGTCGTCTCATCGAGAACATGGAAGAGGGCCCCCTTTTTTCTCCCCCTCTGGATAGTGGCAAACAGTTCGAGATTCCTCTTTGCGGTGTCATCCAGGACCAGATAGTCCGTGATATCGTACCGGCGGACCTCGTTGATGTGTTCAAGTCTGTCCCTCTGGGTCTCCTTCACATAGCGCAGGACCGCCCCCGCGGCACCGGTCATCGCCGGATGTCCCGCAAAACTGTCTTCTCCTGCCTTTCTCTTGAAGAACTCATCGATAAGACCGGGCGCTCCATCCGCCGAGAAATAATCGGCCGGCAGCCAGTTGATGCTGCAGTCCGGAGATCGTCCGGCAAACATCTCCATCAGGGCATCTCCCCGCAGGTCTTCGCATACGATGATCTCCCTGAGATCAAGCCCGGTTATTTCGTCGAGGAAGGCCTCCCCGTCATCGGACTCCGTCACGCGGAACTCCCCCGTCGTGATATCCACGCAGGCCAGGCCGAAGGAATCCCCTTGTACCGCAATGCCCGCCAGAAAATTATTCTCCTTGGCGTTCAGGGTTTCGGAATCGACAATCAGCCCGGGGGTGATGATGCGCACGACCTCCCGTTTGACGATCCCCTTCGCCTCCCGGGGGTCCTCCATCTGTTCGCATATGGCAACCTTGTAACCATGGTCGATGAGTTTCGAGATATATGCCGCCGCCGCGTGGTAGGGTACACCGCACAGGGGGATCGCATCCTCGCTCCCCTTGTTCCTGGATGTCAGCGTGATCTG
>JAFGSH010000230.1 GCA_016934695.1 Deltaproteobacteria bacterium | reverse complement strand
GGGGGGAGCGGTTACACCGGTCAGGAACTCCTGCGGCTGTTGATCGGCCATCCCGAAGCGGATGTCGTCGCCGTCACATCGAGAAAATTCAAGGGCACACCGGTTTCCGAGGTCTACCCGTCATTCGCCGGTATGGCGGATCTGTCATTTGTTGACTCATCCCCCGGACAGCTCGAGTCTGCCTGCGACGTGGTCTTCCTGGCGCTCCCGCACGGGGAGGCCATGGCGGTGGCGCCGGCCTTCGTCGAGGCGGGGATCAAGGTGATCGATCTCAGCGCCGACTTCCGCCTGAAGGACGTGTCGGTATACGAGTCGTGGTACGTGAAGCACACCGCCCCCGGCCTGCTGGAGGGAGCCGTCTACGGACTTCCCGAGTTGTACCGGGATGCAGTGAAAGGGGCGACCCTGGTCGCCAACCCCGGCTGTTACCCCACGAGTATCATTCTGGGGATCGCCCCCCTGCTGAAGGAAGGGTGCATCGATCCCTCGTCGATCATCGCCGATTCGAAGTCGGGCGTGAGCGGAGCGGGACGCGATCTGCAGCTCGGCTCGCTCTTCTGCGAGGTGAACGAGGGGTTCAAGGCGTACAAGGTCGGGTCGCACCGCCACACCCCGGAGATCGAGCAGGAGCTGTCCCTCCTCGCGAAGCGGGACCTGGCGGTCTCCTTTACCCCCCACCTCGTGCCGGTCAACCGGGGGATCCTGAGCACCATATATGCGGATCTCAATCAAAGAGTATCCGCGGAAGAGATCATCGATCTCTACCGGAACTTCTACGCCGGCGAGAAGTTCATACGGATATGCAAGACGGGAAGCCTGCCGAACATCTCGTCGGTCAGGGGCTCCAACTTCTGCGATATCGGGTGCGTCGTCGACGGACGCACCGGGAGGGCTATCATCGTGTCGGCCATCGACAACCTGGTCAAGGGGGCGTCGGGGCAGGCGGTCCAGAACATGAACCTCATGTGCGGCCTGCCGGAGGACACCGGTCTGGGCCAGATGTCGCCGTTTCCCTGAGAACCTGTACATGTCCGAGGCAGGCCGGGAGGAGGAAACTGCCTCGATGATGAGGACGCCGTATCCATGAGTTTGAAACTGTACAACACCCTGACGAAGAAGAGAGAAGAGTTCGTCCCCCTCGAAGAGGGAAAGGTCGGCCTCTACGTCTGCGGGGTCACCGCGTACGACGTGTGCCACATCGGGCATGCCCGCTCTGCGGTAGTCTTCGACGTCATCTACCGGTATCTGAAATACAGGGGCTACGATGTCACCTATGTCAAGAACTTCACGGACGTCGACGACAAGATCATCGGAAAGGCGATCGCGGAGGGGACCGGGATAAGCGAGATATCGGAGCGGTACATCAAGGAGCACAACGAGGATATGGACCGCCTCGGGGTGGCCCGTCCCACGGCGGCACCCAAGGCGACCGAGAATATCAAGGGGATGATCCGCCTCATCGATGCCCTGATGGAGAAGGGCCTCGCCTACGTCGTCGACGGCGATGTTTACTTTTCGGTGGAAAAGTTCGAGGGGTACGGCAAGCTGTCGGGCAGGGACCTCGATGACATGATGGCCGGCGCCCGGATCGATGTGGACGAGAAGAAGAAGAACCCCTTCGACTTCGTCCTCTGGAAGTCCAGCAAGGAGGGGGAGCCCTGGTGGAGCAGTCCCTGGGGGAACGGCCGGCCGGGGTGGCACATCGAGTGCTCCGTCATGAGCCAGCGGTTTCTGGGGGATACCTTCGACATCCACGGCGGGGGCGAGGACCTGATCTTCCCGCATCACGAAAACGAGATCGCCCAGTCCGAGGGGGCTACGGGAAAACCCTTCGCGAGATACTGGATACACAACGGCTTCATCAAGATCGACAGCGAGAAGATGTCCAAGTCCCTCGGTAACACCCTGTCCATCAAGGAGATCCTCGCCGCCTACCACCCGGAGGTGGTGCGGTTTTTCATCCTCCAGCGCCACTACAAGAGCTACATCGACTTCTCGGAGGCCGCCATGGCGGAGGCGCGGACGGGGATGGAGCGGGTGTACGCCGCCCTGAAGGGGATCAAGGATGCGCTCGGCGGAGAAGAGGGTCTCCCCGATCTCTCCGAAAAGGATCTCTCCGGGGAAGACCAGGCGGTGTTCGAGAAGGCAAGGACACTTCCCGGCCGGTTCGTCGAGGCGATGGACGACGATTTCAATACGCCCATGGCTCTGGGGTATATCTTCGACGCGGTCCGTATCATCAATGGCTCCCTCCCGGCTGAGGGGACGCGGCCCGGCCGGGGGATTCTCTTTACCCTGCATGAGGCGCGGGAACGGATCAGGGAAGCGGGGAAGGTACTGGGGCTCTTCCTGGAAGACCCCGACGACTACTTCGCGAAGGACCGGGAGCGGGAGGCCGGGAAATCCGGCCTTGACGTGGAAGAGATAGAGCGGCTGATCGCCGAGAGGAAAGAGGCGCGGGAGGCCAAAGACTGGACCCGCGCCGATGAGATCAGAGACCTTCTGGCCGGCAAGGGGATCGTCATCAAGGACACCCCCGCCGCCACCACCTGGAAGATCGGATAGGACTGCGCGAGGAAGATCCTCCGGACGTTACTCGATCGTGATGTCCACAATCTCGAATTCCCTGACGCCCCCCGGCGTTTCGACCCTGACATCGTCTCCCAGCTTTTTTCTGATGAGGGCTCTGCCGATGGGGGATGTGACGGACATCTGGTTCCGGCTCATGTCCGACTCGAAGGGACCGACGAGCCGGTATCGGGTCACCTCTCCCGTATTGATGTCCTCGATCGTGACGGTCGATCCGAAGACGGCCATCTCGTCGGTGAGGTCATTCAGATCGACGATCGTCGATCGCGCCAGGTTGTTTTCCAGCTCCTGGAGCTTCCCCTGGATGAATGCCTGTCTCTCCTTTGCCGCGGCGTATTCGGCGTTTTCCGCGATGTCGCCGTGCCCCCTGGCCTCTTCGATATCCCGTATGTTCGCGGGCACCTCGACCCGCCTCAGACGATCCAGTTCTTCCTTCAGCCTGTCAAATCCTGCCTGCGTGATGGGAAACTTCTCCATGCTCTCTTCTCCGGGTGGCAGCTGTCACGATTGGCCGCCATAAAAATAACAATGCACAGAGTTGCTTGTTCAACTCCATGCACTGATTTTCCCTATATCCTATCTCCTGGACTTTTTCAACCGATAATAACCCCCGTTCTTGGCGTTTTTTGCCGGTTGCTATTTCAGCCTCTCCGTACTAAACTGATCGACAACAACGGCCGAAGGCGGGCGATGTTATGGCAAGGAATACGAAGGTCCGCTATCCCATCCCCATCCGCGAGTGGTCGGAGGATGACCGCCCCCGCGAAAAACTGCTCAAATACGGAGAGCACGCCCTCAGCAACGCGGAACTCCTCGCCATCCTGATCAGGACCGGCACACCCGGCAGGAGCGCCGTCGATATCGGCAGGGAGGTGCTGCACCGTTTCAAGTCCCTGCGTGCGATGGCCGGCGCCGACACCTCCGAATTCAAAAAAATCACCGGTCTCAAGGACGCGAAAATCGCGCAGATCAAGGCGGCCATGGAGCTGGGCCGGCGGATGCTCAGCGAGAAGAAGAAACCCTCCGCCCCGATCCGGCACTCCTCAGACGTGGCTGACCTCCTGATGCCGCTGATGCGGGACCTCACAAAGGAGCGGTTCATCCTGCTTCTCCTCGACGGGAGAAACGCCGTTTCGGATATGATCGATATCGACTACGGGACCGTCGACCGGGCGAACCCGTACATCCGCGACATCATCCAGACGGCCGTCCGGAACAACGCCCCCTCGGTCATCGTCGCCCACAACCACCCCTCCGGCGCCACGGCCCCGAGCGAGAACGACAAGGCATTCACCCGGAGCCTGATGATGGCCGCCAAGGCGACGGGGATCAACTTCTTCGACCACATCATCATCGGAAACGACGACTACTTCAGCTTCGCGGACAAGGGGTTCATCGGGGAATACGAGACCCGGGCGATCCGTGAGCTGTAAGCGATTGGAAACATCAACATAATATTTCTTGACAGGATACCCCAACGGAGTTAGAGGGTTGGCATGCTTCATTGAAATTTTTGGTAGAGTACCCGTGTGTGAACAGCTGTAACCTGGAGGGGATTATGGCCTGATCATCCAAAGCCCTGTTTCTCACAAAGAGAGATGGGGCTTTTGTTTTTGGTAGTATATGGGTTTATATGGGGTCAGGTCTTGCTTTTTGCCACCCTGAATGAAAAAGGAAAAAATTAAAAAAATTAGGGGTAAAAAGGGGCAGATTTATTTTTAAACTCAATAGAAACAACGCCCTGTTTATTTTTGGATAAAAATGCTGGGGAGGTGGACAGAATGAGGTACGGAAAAAACAATATAAGCCTTATTTCAACGGTAATCCTGGTGGTTTTATTTCTGCTGTTTCTTGTCATCCCCGGCTTCGCGCAATCACCGGGCACATGGGAGATCGGGTTCGAGGTCTCCGACATCCGGTACGAAGAGCCCGGCATCATGGAGAACGAAGGCGTCATGTACGGCATCTGTGCCTCGTATACCCACCGGGCGGATCATATGTTCAGGATAGAGGGACGGTACGCCGCCGGCCAGGTCGACTATACGAGCACCAGTACGGGAAAGATGGACGACATCGATGACTATCTCTTCGAGCTGCGGTTCTTGTTCGGCTCCGATTTTCAGATCGACAGCGCCACGGTTCTGACGCCCTATATCGGCTTGGGTTATCGGTACCTCAATGACGACTCCGCCGGGATGACAACATCGACGGGGCATAAGGGGTATGAGAGGGAATCGAATTATTATTACAGCCCCATCGGGATCGAGCTTATGCATGATTTCGGCAACAACTGGTCCTGGGGCTTTACGGCCGAGTATGACATCTTCTGGAAGGGGGTGCAGAAGAGTCACCTGAGCGATGCAAACCCGAGCTTCGGCGACATGGAGAATGATCAGAACGACGGCTACGGGGCGAGGGGGTCCATCAAACTGCTCAGAAAGGGAGAGACGACACGTCTGCTGATAGAACCCTACATACGGTACTGGGATATCGATAAATCCGAGGTAAGAAACATAACATATTCAGGCGTTATTGTCGGATATGGATGGGAACCGGAGAACGATACGACGGAGATCGGGTTGAAGATAGGGATCATCTTTTAACAGGGACGGCATTCTTGTGTTGGAAAAAACAGCCGCCGCCGCTTTTTCCCTTTGAATCGATTCGCAATGCAGCAAACCGGCTCGGTTTTTGCTTGAGATTCTTGATTGTGACAACTGCATCCGACGAATACAAAACAACATGGTGGCTGGCCGAGTTTGCAAACCGGGATACGGAGCTGGCTTTCCAGAGACACATGCAGGACGTGATCAACCGGCAGTTGCGGGCTGTCCTGTTTGTATGGGGCGCCTTGCTGCTCCTCTTCGCAGTGCCCGACTGGACGGCGCTGGGACCGACCCAGCCGTTCTACCATCTCCTGTCCTACCGGCTCATCATCGTCCTGTCGCTTTTGGCCGTTGTGTTCGGCATCAGACCCGAGACGGATTTCTTTACCATCAGTAATGTTATCACCGTCATTGTCATCGTAGGATTCTCCGGATTTATGATGGAGTTTTACTATCGGCCGGATATCGTCGTCTGGACTGTCGGCGTCATCATGATCCAGATCATGGGGCTTTTTATGTTCGTCCCCATCCGGTTCAGCCTGGCCTTCACCGGGGGCCTCTACGGCGTTGTGATTACCATGGCGACCCGCTGGGTGATGGGGACGTCCAAAGCCAACCTCATCGGCCTGTTTTTTCTGCTGATGCTGCCCTTTGTCTTGGGTGCAGCGACGGCCATCCGGCTGAATCTCCTCCAGCGCAGGCAGTTTACCCTGCTGTCAAAGGCGGAGAAAATCAATCAAGAACTGGAGCTGGAGATTGACCGCCGTCACAAGCTGGAACTGAAACTCAAGGAAATGGCCGCCACGGATCCCCTGACCGGGCTTTACAACCGCCGTGAGTACGAGATGCTTTTCAGACACGAGATCGAACGGGCCAGGCGTTTGGGCTCGCCCTTATCCGTGTGCATTGCCGATCTTGACCATTTCAAGGAGGTCAATGACATCTACGGTCACGAGGCAGGCGACGAGGTGCTGCGCCGGACGGCAGATCTGATACGTAAAAACGTCCGGTCGATGGATATCATTGGACGCCTGGGTGGAGAAGAATTCATCATCTTGCTGCCCGAAGCCACCTGTGACGGTGCGGCCGTGACCGGCAACCGGATCCTGGAGGCGCTTGCATCCACCGATATCGACGTCGGGGCGGCTGCCGTACGGATCACCGCCACCATCGGCGTCACCCAACTCCTGCCGGATGATCATGATTTGAACGCCGCAGTCCAGCGGGCCGATGCCGCCATGTATCAGGGGAAGGAGGCCGGGCGCAACCGCGTCGTAACAATCTGATTCGGGAAAAACGGGGGTGATGCCGATATTAAGATGAATCGCCTCACCCTTGGCACCATGTCATTTCGAGAAGCGTAAGCGACGAGCTATAGTCCCCGAAAGGGGGAAATCTATGAGGTTTTACTGTATTGAAGATTTCTCATCCCGATGAATCGGGATTCGAAATGACAGAATCGGTCGTTGCGCAAGGGTCTCTCGCCGTCTTACCCCTTCCTTTTCACTCCTCCCTGAAAAGGGTTTCCAGGACCGCCGCCGTCACCCGGTAGATGTCGGGGTCCCTGCTCTCCCGCGGGCCCGCGACATTCAGGACCCGGATCGCGTTGTCTGAGATCCATCTCTTCAGGGCATCCGCCGCCTCACGTACCGGCAGCCTGTCCATATCAAGGTGGATATGGGGACGTCCGTGCTGTTCGGCGAATGCCTCCGTCAGTGCGGAACCCCCGTCGAGCGAGCCGTGGGAGACGATCAAGGTGCCGTCCGAATCGAGAACATTCCGCTCCGTTCGGGCTGCATAGTCGGCGGTGGGCATCTCCCGCATGTGATACCTGGCGGGGAGGAATCCTCCTTCAGTTCTCCGCCCTTTCGGTATCCACCCTCCGTGGGGGATGCCGAGCCTGATTGCGGCATCGAGGGCGGCCCGATCCGCGCCGGTCTGCCCGCCTGATACGATCTTTTCGATCCTGCCTTTCACCTCTTCGGGAATGTCTCTAGCTGAAGGGCATGACATAGCGGTACATCATCCAGAAGTGGGAGAAGGTCCCCATCATGACGAAGACGTGGAATATCTCGTGAAACCCGATAATGCGGGGCCAGGGGTTGGGCCTCTTGATCGCGTAGATCACGGCGCCCGCGGTATAGGACAGCCCGCCGATGAGGAGCCATGCCACCCCCCCGAGGTGAAGGGCTTGCACAAGAGGCCAGATAGCCACCACAGCCATCCACCCGGTTGCGATATAGATGAGTGTGTAGAGCCACCGCGGGGCTCGCGTCCAGAAAACCGTCATGATGATGCCGATCACGGTCAGCCCCCAGATGACGCCGAAGAGGCTCCACCCCCAGGCGCCCCTCAGAGGGATCAGGCAGACGGGGGTATAGGTGGCGGCTATCAGGATGAAGATCATCATGTGGTCGATCTTCCGGAGGCGCTGGGCGATCCTGTCCGAAACGGGGAGCCAGTGATACAGGGTGCTCGCCGTATAGAGGAGGATCATTCCCGCCCCGAAGATGGAGAAGGCCACGATATGGACGGGCCTGACGGGGTGCGTCGAGCCCCATATCAAAAATACCAGCCCCACCACGGCGAGGACGAGCCCTATGAAATGGGTCAGCCCGCTCACGGGATCCTTCAATCGTATCATAGCGGTGTTCTCCTGTCGGGACGGCGGCGCGCGGCCGGCATGTCTTCGGCTCGAATCCCGCACCTTTGAAACCGGACCCCCATACTAGTCATTCCCTGATATGTTGTCAACGGATAACTGAGATGCACGGTGGCTGAAGAAAAGGGGGGGATCGTAACCAAAAACACAAGAAAACACTTGCATTCCGTCCCCATTGTTGTAGAAGGAGCTAGATGGTTTATTCGAACAGGAAAGGAAATGTGAGATGCGTATGGCACGGCAGAAGTGGTTCTATGTGCTCGTTATGACAGCAGTCGTCGCGTTGTTCGCCGTTCAGGCATGCGAGAAGGGGGCGGGGAGACCTTCCGAAGACACGGTGGCGATAGTCAACGGGACATTGATCACCCAGGGCGATCTCGACGCAGAGCTGTCCATGATGCAGAAGCAGTTCGCCGATCTGGATAAGGCGAGCGATGAGCAGCTTGCCGAGATCAAGAGAGACATCCTTGAAAACCTTATTTCCCGCGAGGTGCTCTACCAGGAGAGTCAGAGGAAGGGGATAGAGGTGGACGAGGTGACGATCGACGAACGGCTTGCGAACATAAAGAAGCGGCTTCCCCAGGGGGAAGATTTCGAGGGGATGCTTGCGGAGATGCATCTCACCGAAAGCGACCTGAGGATGCAGTTGCGTGAAGGGATGGCGATCCAGAAGCTTGTCGACCGGGAGATCATAGACCCGATCGGGATATCCGATACGGAATCGAAGGACTATTACGATAAAAACCCCGACCTTTTCAAACAGCCCGAAAAGGTCCAGGCACGCCACATCCTGATCAAGATCGACCCGGTGGGAGGCGAGGCGAAGAAGGCCGAGGCGCTGAAGAAGATCAAGCAGGTACAGAAAGAACTGAAGGAAGGGAAGCCGTTCCCGGAGCTTGCCAAAAAGTATTCCGAATGCCCCAGCAGCGCTGAAGGGGGCGACCTCGGGTACTTCGCCCGCGGGCAGATGGTCCAACCCTTCGAAGATGTGGCCTTCTCTCTGAAGAAGGGGGAAACGAGCGGTGTCGTCGAGACCAGCTTCGGCTATCACCTGATACAGGCGGTTGATAAGAAGCCCGAGGTCATGAGCAGTTACGATGAGGTCAAGGACCGGCTCACCCAGTACCTGAAGCGGACAAAGGCGGGGGAGGAGGCGGAGAAATATGTCGAACGGCTGAAGGGGAAGGCGAAGATAGAGAGATTCCTTTCCGCGGCGGAACCGCAGGGCGGGAGCGAATAGCTCCGCCGGGTGGTTGCCGGCGCCGCTCGCCCGTCGGTGCGGTCTGCCGGGCACGGCGCTGTGAGAATGGGCGGGCATCTTTTCTTGACATTCGGCCGATTCCTTTATAGAAGGTGCTGCGGTAGCGGATAAAGCGACAGGGGGGTTCCATGAAATCGATCATAGCGATCCTGGCAGCGCGTGCGTAAGCATTATATGAGAGGAAAGGCGGATGTGCCTTTCCTCTTTTTGTTTTACGGGCAGGCAACAAACTATATCAGACAACGGAAGGGAGGGGAGATTTATGGATTTCGAAACCATACGCTATGAGAAACAGGGGCACATCGCCACGCTGACCCTGAATCGACCGCCGGCAAACTCGGTGAACCTCGCCACACTGGTCGATATTGAGAAGGCCCTCGATGCCGCCGAGCAGGACAAGGAAGTACGGGTGCTCGTCATTACAGGGGCCGGCGAAAAGGGGTTTTCCGCCGGTTTCGACGTGAGCGACGCCGGCAACGCCCATATCACGGGACCCAAGGGACAGGCGGTCTGGACGAGGGTCGACCGGTTTCCCAAGCCGGTCATAGCGGCGATCAACGGGTATGCCTTC
>JAFGSH010000229.1 GCA_016934695.1 Deltaproteobacteria bacterium | reverse complement strand
GACACGGGCGGCGGAGATCCTGGGGATCACCGAGCGGACGCTCCGTTACAAAATGAAGAAATACGGCTTCAAACAATAACGGCGCACAGTGATACGATGGCATGACAGGCAGCACAGGGGAGGAAAAAAGAATGGCTGGTAATCAGTTGAACGAAAAAATCACCGCGGCAGCCGACATGATACTGGCCTCCCGTAAGGCGGTGGTCTTCACCGGGGCGGGCATCAGCACCGAATCAGGGATTCCTGATTTTCGGGGACCGGCAGGGATATGGACCAAATTCGACCCCGATGATTTCACCATACAGAAATTTCTCAGCAGCAGAGAAACACGGAGAAAACAGTGGAAAATCCTGATCGAAGGGGACCTTTTCTCCACCGTTCAACCGAATAAGGCACACTATGCGATCGCACAGCTGGAAGAGATGGGAAAGATCGAATGCGTCATCACGCAGAATATCGACAACCTGCACCAGAAAGCGGGAAATTCTCCGGACAAGGTCTTTGAGCTGCACGGCAACATGCAGTGGATCAAATGTATCGATTGCGGCGAGCGATACACGGTCGAAGCGATCAGAGCGGTATTGCAGCAGGGGATCGAGGTACCCGAATGCAAAAAGTGCGGCGGTATTCTCAAACCCGACGTCGTTTTCTTCGGGGAGATGCTCCCCCACGACGTGCTGAACGCTGCGACCACCTATTCCATGCAGTGCGATCTCTTTATCGTTGTGGGGTCTTCTCTGGTCGTCCATCCGGCGGCACTGATGCCTGCATACGCCAAAGAGGCCGGTGCGCGTCTGGTCATTGTCAATATCGGTGACACTCCCTTAGACTCCCGCGCCGATATCCTGATAGAAGGAAAGGCCGGCGAGGTCATGTCGAAGATGGTGGAAGCGGTCCGGGAAGGAATCTAGGCAGGGCATGTGTCTGATACTCTTTTCATACCGGCATCATCCGGCATATCCGCTTGTCCTCGCGGCGAACCGGGACGAGTTTTACGAGCGCCCCACGGCGCCGGCATCTTTCTGGGATGATCACCCCCATATCCTGGCGGGAAGAGACCTGAAGGATGGAGGGACCTGGCTCGGGATTACCCGGTCGGGGCGTATGGCGGCGATTACCAACTACCGGGATCCCCGAACGCTCAGAGACAATGCCCCGTCACGGGGAGGGCTGGTCAGCGGGTTTCTCCGCGGCGATGTCTCCCCGGGTGAATATATTGACGCAATACACCCCCACGCCGATCGCTATAACGGGTTCAACCTGCTTTTGGGAGACGGGACGGGGCTCTTCCACTTTTCGAACAAGACCGGCGCCCTCAGCGAGATATCTCCGGGGACTCACGGCCTCAGTAACCACCTGCTGGACACTCCCTGGCCGAAGGTAGAGCGGGGGAAATCACACCTCGACGGTGTGCTGTCAGGCAGAGATCCGTCTCCCGGCGAGATATTTGATATCCTCGGGGACACGACCCATCCCGACGACCGGGATCTGCCGGATACAGGGGTCGGCCTCGAATGGGAACGGGTCCTCTCGTCCGTCTTCATCCGGAGCGATATATACGGAACCCGTTCGTCTACGGTCATCCTCGTCGATCAAGAAGGAACCGTCAGATTTATTGAACGATCATTCACCTCGGGCCTTGCCCCATTTGAAACGGCACAGTTTGAACTACGGATACCGGCGGGAGCGTATGCCCCTCGATAAGCGATGTCACCGGCATAGGGGCACGATGGAGAGCGCCTCTTCCGATATTTCGTCGACGATCCCCTGAAGCCAAGCCCTCCCGAGAGACCGGGTCTGCTCGTCCAGTGCTTGCATGGTTTCTACATACCCCGCGCCAACGGCCCGTTGACGCCTGAGAGAGGTCAGAAAACGGTCGCGCTCCTCCAGCGCCACGGAATCTTCCAACCCTTGTGTCAGAGCGGCCTCGAGCGACGGCCAGACGTCCGATATCCCTTCTTCCAGTGCGACAAGCCTGTCGGATTTCTCCATACCCGGAGCCGTTCTTCCGATCCGCGCGGACTCCGCCAGCTTCCCCGCAAAGGCACCGAACTGTTTCACCCGTTCCCAGATCGCCGCTTCCAGCGTCTCAATGGCCCCATCAATCAATTCACGCCCTTTTTTCCATTCTTGGAAAAGCGGACCCCTGACATGGATGTACCACTGTTTCAGGGCAAGAAGATTCGCGATATAATGGATATTATTTCGTACCTTCCTGTCGACATCACAATACAGTCCCCGGCAGAAAGCCGTTTCGGTGACCGGGGTGTTCTGTCCTTTGAGAAGTTTCCCCCCTTCGGGACAATCCTTGCCGTAGACGGTCCCCGCCGCGATGACGGTCCCGTGGCCGATCCGCACCGGTCCCACCAGTCCTCCCTGTCCCCCCAGGAAGATCGGGGGCTGGTCGAGCATCACCCCGGTCGGCACATCCCCTATCAGGGACGCGGTGGCCTTGTCCTGATTCGGTGTATAGTTGAAATGGATGTAGGAACTCCCCACTTCGCTGTGATTCTTCCTGTCCGTTCCCCCGGACATGAGGCAGTCGCAGAAGTTGATCAGGCTTCCCAGAGTAACATACGGGAAGAGGATGGTCTGTTTCAGGCCGACCGTGTGACCGATCCGCACCTCCTCTTCGAGGATACATCCCTCCCGTACGTGCGCACCGGATGTCACCTGCACACCGTCCAGAAAGGTCGACCCCTTAAAAAACCCTCCCTTTAACCGGACACCGCGACCGATCTTGCAATCAATAACCGTTACCGGGGCTTCGTATCCCAACTCGGTCCCCTCGCAGATCAGTGTCGTGGCGCCATACAGCTTTGCACCCCCGTACAGGACGACTCCGCTCCCCGATATTCGCTCTATCGCCACCTCGTCACCGATTTCCACCGATGAGGGACTGGGGATTCTGACCCCCTTTTCCATCAATTGCGTCATCCTGTCCGGTACGTGGTACCCATCATCCATTGCACACCCCCCTCAGTTGTTTCATGCCTGTCTTTCGCCGTCAGCCTCGGTCTTTTTCAGGGAGACGAGAACGGCAGTCAGTGCCGCCTGGGTCATCCCCGATATCCTCTGCGCCTGACCGATGGAAGCCGGCTGTATTGATGACAACTTTTTCCTGAGTTCATTTGAGAGGCCGGGAACGGTCGCGTAATTGAATCCGGGGGGGATTTTTTTCTTCTCCATCCCCTTGAACCGTTCGACCGACTCGAGTTGCCGCTTGATGTACCCTTCGTATTTGATCGCAATCTCAACCTGCCGTTTCACGTCCCGGTCCGGGATTTCCTCCCACCCGTCCAGGACTTTCAGATTATCGTAGACGACCTCCGGCCGTTTCAGCAGGTGTGAGAACGTGACGGGAGTCCTGATAGGAGGAGTGGGGATCCCTTCCAGTGCCGTGTTCACCTCGGCGGAGGGGAACACCCTCCGTGCGGCAAGATCCTGCGTCAGGCGTTCGATCTCGCGGACCTGTTCCTCCAGATCACGATACCGGTCGCGCGCGATGAGTCCCAGGTCGCACCCTCTCCCCATGAGGCGGATGGTCGCGTTGTCCTCCCGCAGGATCAGCCGGTACTCCGCCCGGGAGGTGAACATCCGGTAGGGCTCGTCGACCCCCCGGGTGATCAGGTCATCCACCAAGACCCCCATATACGCCTCGGAACGATCGAGGATAAAGGGAGCTCTCTTCTGGACCGCCAGGGCGGCGTTGATTCCGGCCCACATCCCCTGGGCTGCCGCCTCCTCGTACCCGGATGTCCCGTTGATCTGCCCGGCGAGGTACAACCCCTGTACGAGCTTCGTCTCGAGGGTCTGCGTCAGCTGCGTGGGCTGGACAAAGTCGTACTCGATGGCGTAGGCGCTCCGCATGATCTCCGCCTGTTCGAGACCGGGGACTGAATGGACCAGGTCGTCCTGGAGCTCCAGGGGGAGACTGTTTCCCAGCCCCTTGGCGTAGATCTCTTCCGTCTCGAGACCCTCGAATTCAAGGACCACCGGGTGACTTTCCTTGTCGGCGAAACGCATCACCTTGTCTTCCAGTGAAGGGCAGTAGCGCGCACTGACCCCCGTGATAGCGCCGGAATAGAGAGGGGATTGCTGTATGTTATCCCGGATCAGCCGGTGTGTTTCGGCGGTGGTGGCGGAGAAATAGGAGGGAAGCCGCTCTTCCCGGAGCCTTTCGGTGGTAAAGGAAAAGGGACGCGGATCCGGATCGCTGTCCTGCCGTTCCATGACTGAGAAGTCGATCGACGAGGCACGCAGGCGCGGCGGGGTCCCCGTCTTCATCCGTCCGATGTCGAACCCCAATTCCCTGAGTGATTCGGCCAGTCCGATAGAGGCGATCTCCCCCGCACGTCCGGCGGACTGTCGCGACGTACCGATATGGACAAGCCCATTGAGGAAGGTCCCGGTGGTGATGACTACCGTCTCGCCCCCAAAGAAGAATCCCGTGTTATCGAGCACCCCGGTGACCGTACCCCCCTCGATGACGATCTTTTCCACCAGGGCCTGCCTGACGTACAGATTCGGTTGTTTTTCCACCACCTCTTTCATGGCGAGGCGATAGAGCTGTTTGTCGCACTGGACGCGTGAGGACTGGACGGCGGGTCCCTTGGACCGGTTCAAGACCCTGAAGTGACAGGCCGTCCGGTCGGCGATCTTGCCCATCTCACCGCCGAGGGCGTCGATCTCCTTCACCAGTTGTCCCTTGGCAAGCCCCCCGATGGCGGGGTTGCAGGACATCAGCGCGATTGAATCGAGATTGATGTTGAAGAGGAGCGTCCGACACCCCATCCGGGCGGCGGCCAGGGCCGCCTCACAACCGGCATGACCGGCACCGACGACGATCACATCAAACCGTTTCGGAAAACTCATCCCTACACCGTGATAATAACTTGAATTAACGATACCAGTCTAATAGCATTACTTGTGAAAAGACAATAAAAAAATAGGGCGCCGCGGGGACCGTCATGCCGAAGCCGCAATTCTGGAACAATTCGAAGCGATACTATGACCTGAAGTCTTTTTTCGTCAACCGGTTCGCGTGCAAGGTCTACAAACTGCAGATCGACGCCGGATTCACCTGTCCCAACCG
>JAFGSH010000228.1 GCA_016934695.1 Deltaproteobacteria bacterium | reverse complement strand
TGCCGAAGAAGCCCCCCCGGTTCACCATGTGGAAATACCGGAGAGGAGTCAGCCCCGTCTCGTCTACGAACAGGTCGAATCGCATGCGATCCCGGAAAAGACCGCGTCGGCCGAGGAAGACAAATCCGTAGAGGTCGAGATCGGAGATATGAAGGCGACGGTGGTCCTGCCGTTCCAGGTCATCAGGCAGGCCCAGTGCTCGACCGAGGAGCACTGCCTCAAACTGGCAGGGGTGCTGGCGGCTCAGTTCCTCAAGGAACATCCAAAGTTTACCTCTTCTCTGCTTTCCGATCCTGTTGAGGTGTGGAGCAGGATCCGGGAATCCGTCCTGCAGACGTTTGCGGAGGAAAAGCGGATGGGCGTGATGTAAGTCTCGTTCGCGTCTTGCATGTCGTTTCTATGGCAGAAAAGTGTCTTTCTATGAACAAAACGAAAATCGCACGGGAGTGGTTTATGAAGGGATGCCGATATAATTATCTCGAGCCGGGATCGGACCGGGCCATCGAGGCGTACCGGAACAGCATACAATTTGATGACACATTTGCCGATGCCTACGTCCATCTTGGATGTATCTATTTCAAGAGAGGGAAGTGCGAGGACGCGCTGGCATACTTTGAGAAGGTGATCGAACTGGATCCGAAAAACCCGCAGGCCTACAACAATCTCGCCCACGTCTATGAAGGGATGAAGCGGATCGGCAGCGCGAAGCAGATGTACTACCGCGCCCTGGAGATCGATCCCGAAAATGTTCACGCCATGCTCAATATCGGCAGGATCCACGAGCTGGAAGGGAACTATCACGGCGCCATGCAGCAATACCGGGAAGCGATTGAAAGGGAGCCCCAGGCGGCTGCCCCTCACTTCCGGCTGGCCGTGTTATTCGACCGGCACGACATGTTCGACGAGGCGATACAGGAATATCGCAATGCCCTGAGCAGCAACCCCGATTACATCGATGCCCTCTTTCATCTGGGGAACCTGTATGTGCAGCTCGGTGAGTATCCCGAGGCCATCACCGCCTTCGAACGGGTCGTGCAACTGGAATCCAATGGTGTGGGGGCGTGGAATACTCCGGACGCTCTGTACGAAGGAAAAAAGGGATACGACGAGGCAGCTGCCGCCTTTGAACACGATTTCCTGCAGGGAGAAGACGTTCCTCTCGCCCTGCCCCGTATGGAGTGTCTCGACTCTGATTTCTTCTCGGACGATTCAAAAAAAGAGGAGATTGCGCAGCGGCTTCACTTTATCCTCTCCCTCAATCCCCAGAACAGCAAGGGCCAAGAGCTTCTGGAGAAACTGAGCGGGGCGAACTGATCGGAGATCGCTCCGGGCGGCTATCCCCTCGTATCGGCCATTACGCCTTGCCAAAGACACCGTTTTGGTCTATGGTACCTCGTTTGCCTGGGGTCCCTTATCTCAGGCGCGATACTACGGAAAGGCACAGAGTGAGTAATGACCGGACAGATCCAGCAGAATAGCATCCCAAACGAAGACGGATTTTTTGGAAAGTATGGCGGCAAGTTTCTCCCCCCCGAACTGGAAAAACCCTTTGCCGAGATCACCGAGGCGTATCATCGGATTGAAAGTGACGCCGCCTTTATCGCCGAGTTGCGCTACATCCGCGAACACTTTCAGGGCAGGCCGACGCCCGTGTACCATGCCCGTTCGCTGTCCCTGTCCAACGGCGGGGCGCAGATCTATCTGAAACGCGAAGACCTGAACCATACGGGCGCCCACAAACTGAACCACTGCATGGGGGAAGGGCTTCTTGCGAAATATATGGGGAAAAAGCGGATCATCGCCGAAACCGGCGCGGGGCAGCACGGTGTGGCGCTTGCTACCGCAGCCGCCTACTTCGGCCTGGAATGCGAGATACATATGGGAGAGGTCGACATCGTCAAACAGGCGCCGAATGTGAGCCGTATGAAGCTTCTGGGCGCGACGGTGGTGCCGGTTACCCGGGGTCTCAGGACGCTGAAAGAGGCGGTGGATTCGGCCTTCGATGCCTACCTCGCGGACTACGAAAACTCCATCTACTGCATCGGCTCCGTCGTGGGGCCCCATCCCTTCCCGCTCATGGTGCGTGATTTCCAGCGTGTCGTGGGAATCGAGGCCCGTGAGCAGTTCCATGAGATGACGGGGAACCTCCCCGATGTGGTCTGTGCCTGCGTCGGCGGCGGTTCCAACGCCATGGGTATCTTCGCGCCCTTCCTCGACGATCCCTGCGCCCTGATCGGCGTCGAGCCGATGGGAATAGGGGAGGAACTGGGCCAGCACGCGGCGACGATGACCTACGGACGGGAAGGGATCATTCACGGGTTCAAATGCTATCTGCTGCAGAACGAGGACGGCTCCCCCGCCCCGGTCTACTCCTGCGCCAGCGGACTCGATTACCCGGGTGTGGGACCCGAACACTGCTATCTGAAGGACACGGGCCGGGTCGAATACGTTACCTGTTCGGATGATGAGTGCAGGGACGCCTTCTTCAAACTGTGCCGCCTCGAAGGCATCATACCGGCGATCGAGAGCGCCCATGCTGTGGCGTACGCCCTGGTGAAGGCGCGTGAGATGAAGACCGGGACGATCCTGGTGAACCTGAGCGGACGCGGTGACAAGGACCTGGATTACGTCCTCGAACACTGGGGGACCGGCGATGAGGTGTAGGAGCCTCTCGCTCCCTCTCGTATCGCCCCCGATGTCTATGGCGGAATGGTGTAACTGACCGTTCGGGGTGCCGGGCAGCCACCTTCAGCGGCTTTCTTTTCCCCCTTCGGCGAGTTCCTCCAGTGCCCCGCG
>JAFGSH010000227.1 GCA_016934695.1 Deltaproteobacteria bacterium | reverse complement strand
TCTCATGGATGATCTCCGGGTCCGTCAGGATCTCTCCCTCGGGCATCTTTACCGTCGTGCTGATGATCGGCCCTCCGAATTCCCCGACAAGGGCGAGGCAGACCTCGTGGTCCGGTATCCGGATTCCCACCTCTTTCCGCTTCGGCAGCAGGATCTTCGGGACAAGCCGGGATGCCCCCAGTATGAAGGTATAGGGACCCGGGAGCAGCCGTTTCATGATCTTGTACGCGTAGTTGGTCACTGCCGCATAGTTGCTTATATCACTAAGGTCGGCACAGATAAAGCTGAAAGGCTGCGTCCTGCTTCTCCTCTTGATCTCGTATATCTTCTCGATCCCCCGTTTGTTGAAGAGATCGCATCCCATCCCGTACGCCGTGTCCGTAGGATAGACCACGATACCCCCGTCATGGAGCACCTGGACGGCGTTCCGTATCAACCGCATCTGGGGGTTCGTGTCGTGTACCTTTACCAGCATGTCGTCACCCCTTCTTCCTTTTCAGCAGGGCCTGTATCTCGGAGCCGCCCAGGACGAACGAACTGAGGGCGAAGACGGCAAACCCCACCGTTACCGCCACGGCCAGAAAGAGCAGTCTCCCGCCGAAGGCCCCGGCGTTGTCCCATCCGAGTATCCTGTAGACGGCGACTATCGACAGAGTCATGACGGCGGACGCCAGGGTCGTCCTGGACACGGAGACCCAGAAGTCCCGCTGAAGGAATTGTCCCACCTTCCGTTCCAATATCACGGCGAGGACGATGATATTCACCGCGGAGGCGATCGAGGTGGCAAGCGCGAGGCCATTGTGCTTCATCGGAAACATCAGGGCAACGCTCGCCGCGACATTCACGAGAAGCGCCACGACCGCTATTTTCACCGGCGTCCTCGTATCCTGCAGGGCGTAGAAGGCGGAGACGATCACCCGTATGCAGGAAAAGGCCCACAGCCCGACGGAGTAGTACAGCAGGGCCTGGGCGGTGGGGAGCGTCGAGGCGACATCGAACTGGCCCCGCTGGAAGAGGACGGATATGATCGGCACGCGGAGGACTATCAGGGCCGCCATCGCCGGTATCGTGACGAACAGGATCAGCCTCAGCGAGAACGAGATCGTCCTCTTCAGATTCTCGTAATCCCTCTCGGCGGCCTGTTCCGAAAAACTGGGGAGCGCCGCCGTCCCCACCGCGATGGCGAAGACGCCGAGCGGCAGCTCCACCACCCGGTCCGCATAGTACAGATACGAGACGCTCCCGCCGGGGAGGAGGGATGCCAAGATGGTGCCGATGAACACGTTCGCCTGGTACACGGCCGCCCCGAACACCGCGGGAAGCATCAGGACGCCGATCCTCCGTATCCCCGGGTGGCCGAATCGGAAGCTCGGCTTGAGCCGCGCCCCCACCTTGATCAGAAAGGGAAACTGCATGGCAAGCTGCAGGATTCCCCCCGCCATCACACCGACGGCAAGCGACAGGATCGGCTCGGCGAAGAGATCCTTCAGGGCAAACACGGAGGCGATCATGCAGATATTGAGGACCACCGGGGCGAGGGCCGGGGCCGCGAAGTGCCTCAGGGAATTGAGGATTCCCATGCACAGCGCCACCAGGGATATGAAGAATATATAGGGGAACATGAGACGGGTGAGGAACACCGTCAGCGCGTACTTGTCCGGAACGTCGCTGAACCCGGGCGCCATGACCATGACGATCCAGGGGGAGAGCAGGATCCCCGCGACCGAGACCAGCGCCAGGACGATGGAGAGGAGGGTGAAGGCGGCGCTGGCAAGCTCGAGGGCCTCCTCCTTCGATCTTTTTTTGAGATGCTCGGTAAAGACCGGGACAAAGGCGATGGTCAGAGACCCCTCGGCGAAAAGACGCCGGAGGAGATTGGGGATCCTGAAGGCCACGAAAAAGGCGTCGGTGGCCAGACCGGCCCCGAAAAATCCCGCGACCACCACATCCCGGATGAAGCCGAACACCCGGCTGAGCAACGTTGAAAGTCCGACAACCCACGCCGCTTTCACGACACGGGTATTTTCTGTTTCCGTCTGTGAAATCAAATTTTGCGAGTTACCCTATTTTTCCACCCTGTACTCATCCGTGACCGCATACCCGGCATCTTCAAGCGTCCGCCGAAGCTCGTCGATGTTGTCCGTGCCCACCCGCACGAGCGTCGACCGCACATTGCCGTTGTCCTTGTCTATGGTGGAAATGATGGAGACGATCGAAAGCCCCATCCCGTTTATGATCCCCTCTATCTTGGCCAGTGCACCCGGATCGCTGGAGAGCCTGAGCTGCACACGGCGGCTCGGCGTATTGTGGACTCCCATGAAATCGAGGAGGACATTCAAGAGATCGCAGGTGGTGATCAGGCCGACCAGTTCGTCTCCCGCCACCACGGGAAGGCTGTTGACGTGCTTCTCATTGATCAGCCGGGCCGCCTCCTCGATCGTCGTCCCCGGTGTCGTCGTGAAGACCTTCCTGGTCATGACCTTCTCCACTCTCATCTCCGAAAGGAGATAGTTGAGTTCGTGGACGGAGAGGGTGGTGGCCGAAGAGGGAGAGTTATCCCTGATGTCCCTGTCGGTAATGATACCGACCAGCCTTTTTCCCTCAACGACGGGAAGCTGGTCGACGCTGTGCTCTTTCAGGAGATTTTTCGCCTTGAGAATGCTGGTATCCGGGGTCACCGTTATCAGATTCCTCGACATCCTTTTTCCCACAAACATACCACCACCTCCGGTATCGCGCGTTTAAGAGGCGCTCCTCGCCAGCTTTCTGGTTCGCTTCTTCAGCCGGTTGATCCTTCTCCTGAGACGGGTGACACCCGTCTTGTCCCCCTGTGCCTTCAGCTCCAGCTTTCGTTCCTTGAGTTCCGCTATCTTCTCTTTCAGGGACAATACCGTCTCTTCGCCTTTTTTCGGTGCCTTGGCGGGTTTCTGCGGAGCTTTCTTCTGAGGTGTCTCTTTGGCGGGTTCGGGAGGGGCCGTCTCCTCCACTGCCAGCTCTTCGGGCTCTTCAGCGGCTTTCTCCGGCCCTTTCTCCTCGGGAGCCTCCTTCGCAGGTTCGGAAGTCCCTTCGCCCCGCACAGCCGTGATGGCGCTTATCAGATCGGCCTTTTTCATGGCGCTGAGCCCCTCGATCCCGGCATCCCGGGCAACCTCCTTCAGCTCAGCCACCGTGCACTCTTCCAGACTCTTTCCATTCGTCATAGTGTTCCCCCCTTAGGACTGACAGCTTGATACAAACAAGTCTTTTCATAGAACAATGTACCATAATGACTTTTGCCCTTATAGCACAAAAGACTTCCCGAAATCAAATACAATCAGAGGGATAGGGGCAGGAACCGGGATCCTGAGGGCGAGCCGGAAATAGGACCCGCGCAGCTTTGTTCTTTTTCAAATTATGATAATCCTGTATATCATGCGGGATATGAAAACGGCACCGGCTGACATACGATCCCTTGAGAAAAGGATCCGCTCCGGCGTGGAAAGAGCCCTCGCCCCCGACCGGCGTCTTATCACCGGAGACCTGCGCCTGATAGATAAAATTCTTCAGAAAAACCCCGGCAGCGAGGAGGCCCTGTCGCGGCTCCGGCGGCTGGAGAAAAGGGTGGAGCGTTCCATCAGACAGAGAGAGGCCCGCAGAAACCATCTCCCGAAGGTGACCTATCCCGCCTCTCTCCCCATCACCCGGAAGGAGGATGAGATCGTGGCGGCCATCCGCGGCAACCCGGTCGTCGTCATCACCGGCGAGACCGGCTCGGGGAAGACCACGCAGATCCCGAAGATGTGCATCGAGGCGGGGCGCGGCGTCGACGGCATGATCGGCTGCACCCAGCCCCGGCGGATCGCCGCGATCACCGTCGCCCGGCGGATCGCCGAGGAGATGAAGGAGACGGTGGGGCGGTCCGTGGGCTACAAGATCCGCTTCCAGGACACCACCAACCGGGACATCCACATCAAGGTGATGACCGACGGCATCCTCCTCATGGAGACCCAGGCGGACCGCTTCCTCAACGCCTACGACACCCTGATCATCGACGAGGCGCACGAGCGGAGCACGAACATCGACTTCCTCCTGGGGATCCT
>JAFGSH010000226.1 GCA_016934695.1 Deltaproteobacteria bacterium | reverse complement strand
TCCGACATCATGTGGGCCGACGGGGAGCAATTCGCCCAGATACTCGCCCTGATCGGGGTGGAGCCGGTCTGGGAGCATGGTCGATTGCACACCTTCAGGGTAATCCCGTACGAACGGCTCGGCAGGCCGCGTATCGACGTAACGGTGCGGGTCAGCGGGATACTACGGGACTGTTTCTACCAGTGCATCGAGATCCTCGACGACGCGCTGAAGGTCGTTGCCGCACTTGACGAACCTGAAACGATCAACTTCCTCCGGAAAAATGAAGGAACGGAACAAGACGCCGCACGCATCTTTGGAGCACCGGAAGGGACCTACGGGATGGGGGTGAACCTGGCGGTCTATGCCTCTGCATGGGAGGGGGCCGAGGACCTCGCAGACATCTTCATCTTCTGGAACGGATTTGCCTACGGTCGCGGCCGGTTCGGGGAAGAGGCCCGGGCCGGGCTCGTCTCAAGGCTCGGGTCAGTGGACCTCACCTTCAACAAGACCGCC
Organism: Deltaproteobacteria bacterium; assembly: GCA_016934695.1. The sequence continues at coordinate 3,419 of JAFGSH010000226.1, read as the reverse complement.
ACCGACGAGTATGACCTGCTCGGCTGCTGCTGCTACTTCGGATCGCACGGCGGCCTGACAGCGGCCGCAAGAAGTGTTTCCGGAAGGAAGGTTGAGGCATATTACGGCGATACGAGGAACGTGAACCGTGCCGAGGTCCGCAGCCTCTCCGATGAGATCCGCCGCGTAGTGCGCACGAAACTCCTCAACCCCCAGTGGATCGATGGGCTGAAGGCCCACGGGTACGCCGGTGCGAGCGAGATTGCCCGACGGGCGGGACGTGTCTACGGCTGGGATGCAACGACAGGGGAGGTCGACGACTGGATCTTCGATGACATCGCCCGTACTTTCTTCCTTGACGACGAAAACCGCGAGTTCTTCCGTAAACACAATGTCTGGGCATTCGAGGAGATGGGGAGGAGGCTTCTCGAGGCACACGAACGTGGCATGTGGGAAGCGGACGAGGAGGCGATCCGCGGCCTGCGTGAAGCCTACCTGGAGATTGAGGGAGATCTCGAGGAGGAGATGGGAGACGTGACCGGCCGGCTCCAGGGCGGGGCGATTGAGGTCATCACCCCTGACGAGATCCGGGACTGGCGCCGCACTATGGACCGGGCGGGGATACTGCGGAAACGGGGTGATGCCGGGAATCCGTGAAAAGAGCCGGGCTTGAATTACAAATCATCCGGACGCATGAAATGGAATGAATGGTTGAGTCCAGGTCCGCAGGATTCCCAGCTCCGCTCTATTTTTCAGGTTCAACCACCCCGAAACCGGGTTATACAGAATGACAACAACATTAATCAGAGGTATACAAGATGAGACCGGAAATCCAGAACAAAATCCAGGATTTGCTTGCACATTCAGATGAGATAACCGAAGATATCAATACGATGGCAGCAGAGACGCTCGGCTGCGTGCCCTTCATCCTCTCCATCATGAGTGAACGCCCGGAAGCGTTCATCTTCGATACACTCGGTGATTTCTACACGGGAAGGCCGAAGAGCATGGACGTGCGGACAGCAGAACTTGTCACGATCGCTGCTGCGGCCGCCCTCAAGTCAGAGGCCTGCCTGCAAGTCCATATCGCTGCCGCGATGAAGGCCGGTGTGACACGGGACGAGATCCTTGATACCCTCCTCATTGCAGCACTCATGGGAAAGACCGCTCTCCTCGCCCCTTCCCTGAGGGTATTCCGGGATGCTGCCGGAGGCAGGGAGGAGGTATGAAAAGAGACCTGGTTGCACACAGGATGGATGCATAAAAAGATCAGTACTTTATCTTTTTGTGCCTGTTCTCTCCAAACTACACCGGCTCCTTGCCCGATGGTGCTATCTATCAACGTCTCCCTGTTACAAACGGAATTGAAGACGCATTTTCGTGATGTTAAACCGCATGACCCTGGATAAATATTCCAAAATTATAGACCTTCCTGATGAAGCGAAATTGATATCATCTCGTCGCCGTATTCTTCACTGTAACCTGCCGATCGCAGGAGGTGTGTGTATGATAAAAAAGTCTGTTCGAATCTTTTGCCCTGCGCTCTTCCTCATCATCGTTCTCGCCGTCCCGGCCTCTGCCATGATCCCATCCTTTACCTATCTCGGAACAGTGACCGATCTGGACCCGGCAACCCAGAATATCACCATCGAGGCGACCCACAAGTGGGGGTGCGTGTACGATGATGGATCTGTCACCTGCGGCTGGATGGAGATAGAGTCGCAGGAGATGGTCTCTGCGGTTCCTGTGGCAGAGGTATACGCAATGATCGCGGTCGGCGACACGGTCGAGGTGACCGGACTGCCCGACTACAGGTGGAACGGGATCGGCCTTCTCTCAGAGGACCCCGTGCATGGATACCTCGCTACCGATCTCTTCGGCGACCTGAACTATCTGCCCGCACCTCTGGTTGGGGGGTACGATATCACTGCCACCACCTCCCCTGACTGTGACAGCTGCACCCCCGCCGTCTGTACAGCAGAGTACGCAGAGGTCACCATCAGCAGGGACGGCCTTGACAGGTGGACCGGGGCCCTCTTCCCGGGAGAAAAACACATGTACTACGATCCACGCGATCTCTCGAACGTCTACGTGAGGTTCATCTCCGGCCAGACACGTGCGAGCATGTGCCCTGATGTCGATTTCATCTTCGACGGCCCGCAGCCGGTAAACAGGTTCTTCGTACATGCGAACCCCCCTCTCATCCCCCCGGCGACAACCGGATCGGTGATAGTCACTTCCCGTCCCGAGGGGGCCACGGTATATCTTGACGGGCAATTCCTCGGGATTACACCCGTGATCGAGTCCGGGATCGAACCCGGCGTCCACGCCATCCTGGTAGAGAAGGATGGGTACGAACCCTGGGATTCCGGGGTCACGGTCAGGGTGGGGCGGTCAAGCTCGGTTTCCGCACGCCTCGTCCCCCTGTTCGGGGTCATTGATGTCCGTTCGGTGCCATCGGGTGCTTCGATCCTCCTTGACGGCACATTCGCGGGATCTACAAACGCGCTGATCGACGGGGTAATCCCGGGAACCCATGTCGTCACCATCACGAAAGAAGGGTACAATCCTGCCGATGTGACGGCATACGTGTCTGCAGGGGGACGAACGCTGGTGTACAAGAGACTGGCCCCTGGTGGAGCGGTCGCTGCGATGTGAGCCTTTTCCAGGGTCCGGAAACCACTCTTTTTTACACCTGTATTATGTGATGCACTATAAAAACAACCGCATAAAGATGAAAAACGGCGTGGCCATTTCATGAGAGATAACGCTCTATCCAGGTCTTGCGGGGGAACCGGATGAAAGATCCACAGCATGTAGATTTCCATCCGGTTGCATATTTTTCAGGTATTATATTGTGGTGTCAGTATCCACGTCCAGTGCCCCTGGTCCGCAACCTGGAAAAATGACATTCTCCTGAATACTGCTCACACTATCACGGGAGTGGATCCGGACTTTTTCCAGTGCAGGATTATCACCAGGAGGCCATATGCCCCTGCGGCCAGCAGGGTCAGGTCAAGCCAGAAACCGTACAGCAGCGGGGCGAAGATCCCGGCAAAGAATGCCCACCACAGGAGCATGGCAAAGAGCAGTGAGAAATATGCCCTGCTTGTCTTCATCGTCGCCATCGATGTCGAGAGGAGGGCGATGGCGAGTATCGTGGCAGGGCATGGTGCGACGGGAAGCGGCCCGCCCGGATACAGGTGTCCGCTCAGCCATCCGGCAAGCGTGTAGAGCCCGAGTGCCCATACCACCCAGGCGATGGTGATGTACTTGAGCCAGCCGGATGCAGGAAGAGCCACCCGGACCCTTTTCCCGGTAATATCGGCGGCAAGGAGAACGCCTGCAACGGCGAACGGGACACCTCCGGCGATTGCCGATTCTGTCATGTACAAGAAGAAGAAGACGATTGCGTTCCAGAAAAAGACCGCTGCAAGCAC
>JAFGSH010000225.1 GCA_016934695.1 Deltaproteobacteria bacterium | reverse complement strand
TGATGGTATACGGCCAGGGGAGCATCAAACGAAATGGTGTCTACGATCAGGTCGTCGCATCGGTCAGGGAGGCCGGTCTCGAACTGGTCGAGTTCCCGGGTGTCAAGTCAAACCCGGTCCTGTCACATGCCCTGGAAGGGATTAAGGTGGCCAAGAAGGAGAAGGTCGATGTGATCCTCGCCGTCGGGGGCGGGTCCGTCATGGATACGGCCAAGACCATCGCCGTCGGGGCACAAACGGACGACGATGTCTGGGATTACTTCGTATATGCCAAGGTGATACAGGGAGCGCTTCCCCTCCTCACGGTGGTGACGATATCGGCCAGCGCGTCGGAAATGAATCCCGCCGCGGTTATCACGAGAGAGGATGGTGCACAAAAATACAGTATCAGATCACCGTTTATCCAGCCGAAGACCTCCGTTCTCGATCCGTCGGTGCTCTTTACCCTGAGCCCCGCCTATAGCGCCTACAGCGCCGTCGATGCCATCGCGCACATGCTGGAGCCCTATTTCAGCAACACGGAACCGAACAGTCCCCTCCAGGATCGATTGGTTGAAGGCCTGGTGAAGACGGTGATGGAGAGCGCGGAGGCCATCCTGAAGGATCCGGAGGACTATGACGCGCGGGCGAATATGATGTGGGCTGCCATCCTGGGCTTCAACGGCACGACCACGGCGGGTATGGGACGTACCAGTCTCCCGGCGCACATGATGGAACACGCCCTAAGCGCCCTGTACGATATCGCGCACGGGGCCGGGTTGTCGATTACCCTCCCGGCGTGGCTTTCGTTCATGGCAGAGAAGAACCCCGCGAAGTTCGCGCGACTGGCGCGGGTGCTGTTCGATATCGAAGGGGAGGATGACCTGCAGGTGGGGATCAAGGGAATCGCACAGCTCAAGAAATGGTTCTCTTCCATCGGGAGCCCCGTATCTCTCGGAGAGGCGAAGATTCCGGTGGAAGACATCGATAAGATAGCGCAGAATGCCGCGGCCCTTGGAAAGGTCTGGGGTCTGAAGGACTACACCGAAGAGGTAATCGCTTCGATCCTCGCGACGTGCAAATAACTCAAGGTAGCACAATGTAATGACGGGAATCATACTGTCGGGTGGGAAGAACACCCGCATGGGAGAGAACAAGGCATTCATAAAGATCGACGGGGAACGGATCATTGACCGGACGATACGGATCTTCAGGGAGCTCTTCGAAGAGATCGTTCTGGTCACCAACGACCCCCTCGCCTATCTCGAGTTCGATCTGAAGATCGTCACCGATATCATCAAGGGAAAGGGGGCGCTGGGAGGGATCTATACCGGTCTCTTCCACGCGTCGTGCGAGCAGGCCTTTGCCTGCCCCTGTGACATGCCTTTCCTGAACATCGATTTTATTCGGTACATGCAGGAGCGGAGCGCGGGGTACGATGTGGTTGTCCCGGTGCAACCCGAGGGGTTTCAACCCCTCCACGCGATCTATTCCCGGCGATGCATGACGGCGATGAAACGGCGTATCGATGAGGACCGCCTGAAGGTCACCGGGTTCTACCGGAAGGCACGGGTCCTGGAGATATCGTCAAAAGTGGCGGTATCATTTGATCCCGACGGGCGGATGTTCCTCAACGTGAATACTCCCGATGATCTCGCGAACGCACAAAACAACGGGGCCGCTCACTGAGCGGCCCCGTATCGATACCAATTCCGGGAACCCTTATGCGGATTTCGCCTGTTCCTCCGGTGTAATCACGGTGCAGGTGAAGGCAACCTCGACGTTATTCCTGAGCATTGCCCAGACGGGGCAGTAGGTCTCCTCCGCAAGACGGACAGCCTGCTGGGCGTCGTGGTCCGTTGCGTCGGGTGACGTGAAGATAAACTCCAGAACAACCTTTTCAAATGATGTGGGAGGTTTTCTCCTCAGTATCCCCTGCGCATGGACGGAGACCCCTGATACGGTCTTTTTCATTCCCCGCAGCAGGATCACGCTCGCCGTCGAGCTGCAGACGGCAAGACTCATCAGGAACAGCTCCAGGGGGTTATATCCCGGTCCGTCTCCCATAGGCGGGGGATAATTGAAGATGATTTCCGGGTTATCACCGGCCGCTGCGGTGAACTGGAGCATCTCATTGGTAAGGGTCGCCTGTACTGCGACTGATTTTGCCATAATATCTTGATCCTTTCACCCGGGTAACGGTTATGCTGTTTGTCGCTCGGCACACTCCAGGGTGTTTTTCAGGAGCATGGCGATGGTGGTGGGACCGACCCCGCCGAGCCGGGGGGTGATCCATCCTGCCACTTCTGCGACCGATTCGTCGACGTCGGGGACGAGCCGCTTCCCCTCCCACGTAATCCCTCCGCTGATCACCACTGCTCCGGGCCTGATCATCTCCTTCGTCACGATACTCGGGACTCCCGCCGCGGCGATCACGATATCCGCCCGTTTCGTATAAGAGGCTATGTCGTCAACCCCGGTGTGCACCACCGTCACCGCCGCGTTGGCCCCCTCCTTCTTCAGTGTCATCAGGAGGGCGAGGGGGCGTCCCAGGGTGGAGCCCCTCCCCACGATCACGACTTCCCGTCCCTTGACGGGGATTCCGTAATGGAGGAGCATGGCCTGGATCCCGGCGGGGGTGGCGGGAACCGGTCCCGGCTCCTGCAGGACCAACCTGCCGAGGTTCACGGGGTGAAGACCGTCCGCGTCCTTCTCGGGGGCCATCGCCTCGATTGCCTCCGAATAGTCGAATCCCTTGGGAACGGGATACTGGATGATGAAGGCGTGAACCCGTTCATCCTCGTTGAATGCGCGGACCGCATCGAGGAGGTCATTCTGGGAGGCATTGGTCGGAATATGACGGTCGAAGGAGACGAAGCCGTGCTCACCGCACGCCTCGTGCTTCTTCCGGACGTAGCCGGCACTCGCCGGGTCGTCCCCCACCAGGATCGTCCCCAGGCCGGGGACGATCCCTCTTTTCTTCAGTGCCGCGACCCGTTCGCCGACATCCCGGAGGACGGCCTCGGCAACGACTTTCCCCTCAAGGTACTGTGCCGTCATCGTATGATCGCTCCTGCCTGGATCACCTTCATTACCTGCGAGGTCCCTTCGGCGGGGAAGAGTTCCACGGCGTCGTTAAGGAGCCGGGGGAGGTGGTATTCCGGACTGACCCCGTATCCTCCCAGGATCTGCATCGCCTGCTGGGTGACATCGAGGGCGGCCTGTGCGCCGACCACCTTGGCGCGGGCGGCGTGTTTTCCGATCGCTTGCGGATTTCCTCCCTGGTCAAGGATGGCGCAGGGGTAGTAGATGAGCCATTTGGCCGCGTCGATCTGGGTTTCCATATCGACCAGCATGAACTGGATGGCCTGGATCGCGGTAATCGGTTTGCCGTTGAGGATGCGTTCCTTGGCGTATTTGACCGCTATTTCGAAAGCGCCGCGGGCGATACCGAGGCCAATCGCCCCGATCGCGGGCCGATTGACGGAAAAGGCGTTCATGGCGACCCCCAGCCCGGCTCCTTCCTGGCCAATCAGGGCGTCCTTCGAGACACGGCAGTCGTTGAAAGAAATCTCGCTCACATCGACCGCCTTGAAACCGGTCATCTCCTGCCGGCGGCTGACCACGAATCCGGGGTTGTCCTTGTCCACGATAAAGGTGCTGGTCTTCTCACCTGTCTTGGCGAGGACGACGCAGTGGTCGGCAACGCCGCCGTTGGTGATGTAGACCTTTCTCCCGTTGATGATGTATCCGTCACCATCCGCCACCGCCTCCGTCGCCGGTTTGGCCAGGACGGAGCCCCCGGTCGCCTCCGTAGCGGCAATGGACATGATCTTATCCCCCTTGATTACAGCCGGGAGGTATTTCTGCTTCTGTTCTTCCGTCCCGTAATGCTCGATGGCGTAGATCGGCGCCTGGCTTACCTCAAGGAGAAAGGCCAGGGAGGGGTAGACCCGCCCCAGTTCCTCGATGGCAATGGTCCCGGCGAGGTATCCCATCCCGGACGCACCCAGATCCTTCGATGCGGCCATACCGATAAGGCCTTGTTCTCCCAGTTTCTTGACGAGATCCCGCGGGTACTCTCCCTTCCGGTCCAGTTCCAGGGCCTTCGGGGCCAGTTCGGTCTCCGCGAATTCGCGTACCATTTCCCTCAACATCTCCTGCTGCTTTGTCAGTTCAAACATATTTATTCATCTCCTATCTCGTTCTATCTGTAGTCTATTCCTGGTTTTCCAGTTCTTTGATCAGGGACGGGATGATCCTGTTCAGGTCGTCCGCTATCCCGAAATCGGCAATATCAAAGATGGGGGCGTTGGGGTTCCGGTCGATCGCCACGATCACTTTCGACTTGAGAAATCCCGTCGTATAGTGCATCGCACCGGAGGCTCCCACGCTGACAAAGAGGTCCGGCCTGACCGTCTTGCCGCTCTGCCCGATCATCCGGGATTCCGGGATCCACCCCTGATCGAAGGCGGGACGGGTCCCCGCCACTTCTCCGTGGAGGACGGCGGCGAGCCGTTCGACCGGATCGAATCCCCCCGATCCGTAAAGGCCGAATCCTCCGGATACGACGATCCGTGCGTCCTCCAGGGGTGTTTCCCTCTCTTCCTCACTGATCATCTCCAGGGTCTTCGCCCGAAGGTCGTCTTCGGTGATCTCAGGGGTGACCGTTATGATCTCACCCGTCCGCGCAGGGTCCGCCGTCCCCTTTTCCATGACACCGGGGCGGATAGTGGCCATCTGGGGGCGGTGTTCCGGGCAGCTTATCTTCACCATCATCTGCCCCCCCCACCCGGGGACCACCTGGATCAGCTGCTCTTCCCCATTGATTTTTTCGATGTGCAGATCGACACAGTGAGCTGTCAGACCCGTTTTCAGCTTCGCCGCGACCCGCGGTGCGAGGTCCATCCCGATCGATGTTCCCCCCATGAGGACGATCTCGGGTTCGACCTCCCTGATGATATCCGTAACGATCCGTGCGTACGGATCACTCTGGTAAAGGGTCAGGCGTGAGTCTTCGACGAGCCACACCCGGTCGGCGCCGAAGCGGATAAGGTCCTCCGCCGATCCCCGGCATCCGTCGCCGATCAGGATTGCCCCGACCGATCCGTGTATACTTCCGGCAAGCTGTGTTGCCTTCCGGAGTGCATCGAGAGAGACATCCGCTATCTGTTCATTCGTGATCTCCGCCCACACCAGAATCTGTCTCATGAGAGGGCCTCCATCTCGCGCAGCCGGTGCAGCAGGTCTCGTGCCACCTCCTCCGGTCCCCCCGTGAGCATGGTTACCTTCCGCTTCAGGGATGACTCGAAAACCTCGGTCACCTTCGTGGGGGACGCGAGGATGCCGCCGGCGGATTCGCAGACGGAACAGCCCATCTCGATAATCTCTCGATCCGCCGCCGCCATTATTCCCATCGCCGTAGGGAGGCGATAGCGATTGATTCCCTTCAGGACGGAGATTGCCGCCGGGAGGGAGACCTCGACCCGCAGATATCCCCCTTCGACCGCCCTCTCCACCAGGGCCGTTTTCTTGTCCTCTATGGCGAGCTTCCGCGCACAGGTGACGTGGGGGATGTCCAGAAATTCGGCGAGCTGCGGAGTAACCTGTCCCGTTGCCCCGTCCACCGATTCGTTCCCACAGAGGACGAGATCGAAGGGGCCCAGGGCACGAACCCCCGCCGCCAGGATGTGCGCCGTTGCGAGTGAGTCCGCACCGGCGAAGTTCTGATCGCACAGGATCGCCCCACGGTCGGCCCCCATGGCGAGGGCATCTTCAAGGCTCTTCCGCGCGGGGGGAGGACCCATGGTGATGACCGATACGGTCCCGCCGAACCGCTCCCTGATGAGGAGAGCCTCCTCCATCGCGTGCCGGTCGAGGGGGTTCGTGATGGAGGGGACCCCTTCCCGCCTGATGGCACCGGTTGCCGGATCGAGGGTGATCCGGTCAAAGTGCTCCGGGTTGGGGACCTGTTTTATGCATACAACGATATTGAGAGACATCGCACTGTTCCTCTGACATCTGTAGGGAAGACGTACACAGCTACAATCGGTGGTATTTCTCCCTGCAATATGTTAGTCCTTCCGGTAATTGTCGACATGAAGGAAAGATTGTATGCAAACTACCACGTTCCTGAATAAATGTGAAGTGCTGATTCGTATGGTTCTTCTTTCGGTTGCCCTTATGATTATATTCCCTCCCTCCTCCTTTGCAGTGGATGGAAAGGGGCCGACACTCGAAGAGAAGATCGGGCAGATGGTGATGGTCGGCTTCCGGGGGCTCACGGTAGATACACATTCGTCCATCATGCGGGATATCGAGGCCGGCAGGGTAGGGGGCGTCATCCTCTTCGATTACGATGTGCCATCGGCCTCCCCCGTGAGGAATATCAAGTCCCCGGGGCAGGTGAAACAGCTGGTGGCGTCCCTGCAGGGTGCCGCCTCGACCCCTCTCTTCGTCGCCATAGACCAGGAGGGGGGACGGGTCTGTCGACTGAAGGAGGCCTACGGATTCCCTCCGACCGTCTCGGCACAGTACCTTGGATCACTCGAGGATGTGGAGAAGACACGACAGTATGCCGATGTCATAGCCGGGACGCTGGCCTCCCTGGGGATCAATCTGAACTGTGCCCCCGTGGTCGATCTCAATACCAATCCGGATAATCCGGTGATCGGAAAGCTGGGGCGGTCTTTCTCCGCCGACCCCGTGGTGGTTGCCCGGCAGGCAATCGCCGTGATCGATGCCCTGCACGACCGTGGCATCCTCTCCGCCATCAAGCATTTCCCCGGCCACGGGAGTTCCCGGGCCGATTCGCACAAAGGGTTTGTCGATATCACCGACACCTGGTCTCCCGAGGAGCTGATCCCCTATGACCGGATCATCAAGGCCGACCGGTGCGATATGATCATGACGGCCCATGTCTTCAACGGAAATCTCGATCCTGAATGGATCGCCACCCTCTCATCCGAAACGATACACCACATTCTCCGCGAGTATATGGGGTACGAAGGGGTGATTATCTCCGACGACATGCAGATGGGGGCGATACGGGATAATTATAATATCGAGACGGCAATCAAACGGGCCGTCCTCGCCGGTGTGGATATCCTTCTCTTCGCGAACAACTCGGTCTTCGAAGAGGGTATCGCCTCCCGGGCCGGTGCTATCCTGGAACGGCTGGTGAGTGAAGGAATTCTCTCCGCCGACAGGATCGACGCATCCTACCGGCGGATCATGGAGCTCAAGGAACGGCTGCGCCGCTGAGTCGGCCCGTTACCCGGGGAGGATCATTCGCAGATCTTCCTCGATCTCTCTGAGACGATCGATGTCTGATTCCTGGACCCGGCCGCCGCGAGCCGCGAGCCGCTGTTTCAATTCCTCCAATTCCTTCTCGAGATTGATGACGGTCCCCTGCATCACCTGATCAAGGTCTTCGGGAGCCGCTTCGGCGGGCAGGGTACTGCTCATCTTCTGGGGTTCGAGGATCAGTGTCTCTCCCAGCTTGGGGACTGAGGCATCCAGCTTCAGTTCTTCCCTGAGCTTGGTGGCGAGGGCCTGGCTGGCCGTCGCTTCGCCGTGGGTGACGAAGACGTGGGGGTGTGCTGAAGCAAAATGCCCCGCCCATTCCATGAGTCCCTTCTGGTCCGCATGCGCCGAAAATCCGCCGATGGTGAAGACCTTCGCCGCAACGGTGACATCCTCTCCCAGGACCCTGATCCGTTTTTCTCCGTCTACGATCCTCCTGCCGGGGGTTCCCATGGCCTGGAATCCGACGATGACGACGCTCGCCCCCGGGCGCCACAGGTTGTGTTTGAGGTGGTGCTTGATCCGCCCCGCAGTGCACATGCCGCTCCCCGCAATGACGATGGCGGAACCGGATTTCTGATTGATGGCCATCGACTCCTCGGTGGAGGGGGTGAATTTCAGGTTGGGCATATCAAAGGGATCGAATCCCTCCTTAACGATCTCCATCGCCTCTTCGTCGTAATATTTCTCATTCTTGCGGAATATCTCCGTGGCCTTAATCGCCAACGGACTGTCGAGGTAGATCGGTATGTCAGGGAGAGAACCGCTCCGCTGAAATTCTCCCAGGATATAGAGGATCTCCTGGGTCCGCTCCACCGCAAAGGCCGGGATGATCACTTTTTCGTCGTTCGACACAGCGTACCGGATGGCTTCCAGAAGTTCCGTCTTGCTGTCGGCAAAGGATCGGTGCAGGCGGTTGCCGTACGTCGATTCGATGAAGAGATAATTCGTCTCGGTGATCTCGGCGGGGTCCTTGACGATCAACTGGTTGTCTTTGCCGATATCGCCTGAGAATACGATCTTGACCGGTGTCCCCCCGTCATCGATCCAGAGCTCGATACTCGATGATCCGAGGATGTGTCCCGCATTGACGAAGCGGGCCTTCATCCCCCGCTCGATCTCAATGACTCGAGCCTCCTCCACAGGGGAGAAGTACTGGGTGCTCGCCTGGGCATCCGCTACGGTATAGAGCGGTTCGATTCCCTTCTTGCTCTTGCGCCTGTTCTTGCGTGTCTGCCATTCCGCGTCCATCTCCTGGACATGTCCGGAGTCGAGGAGCATCACTTCGCAGAGCTCCGCCGTGGGGGGGGAGGTGATGATCCGCCCGTGGAAACCGTCCTTCACCAGTTTGGGGATCCTCCCGCTGTGGTCGATATGTGCATGGGTGAGGAGGAGGGTGTTGATCTCTGAGGGGTTGAAACCCCACGGTGCCGCATTCCGCCACTCGGTCTGTTTCCCTCCCTGAAAGAGGCCGCAGTCGACCAGTATCCGCGTGCCATGAGTGTCTTCAATAAGGTAGTTTGAACCCGTTACCGTTCCCGCCGCTCCCAAGCAGGTTATTGTGATCATAGTTCGTTCCTTTCCGGCTCAGAATTCGATGTTGCTGGGTGTCCGTGGGAAGGGGATGACGTCCCGGATGTTCGCTATGCCGGTGATCAGCATGATCAGGCGTTCGAACCCCAGACCGAAGCCGCTGTGCGGGACACTCCCGAACCTCCGGGAATCCAGATACCACCAATAGTTCTCTTTGGCGAGACCGGATTCCTCCATCCGTGCCTCCAGGATGTCGATCCGCTCTTCACGCTGGCTCCCCCCGATGATCTCGCCGATACTCGGGACTAGGACATCCATGGCCCTGACGGTCTCGCCGCCTTCATTAACCCGCATGTAAAAGGGTTTGATCGTAGCGGGGTAGTCGTAGACGATGACCGGTCGCTTGAAGTGCTGTTCGGTCAGGTAGTGCTCGTGCTCGGACTGGAGGTCCTTCCCGAATCCCACCTCATAATCGAATTGCTGCGTGGCCTTCTCTAGGATCTCCACCGCCTCCCGGTAGGGGAGCCGGACGAAATCGGATGTGGCGATATTCTCCAGCGTCGTCATGAGATTCTTGTCCACGAACCGTGCGAAGAGATCAAGGTCGTCACTGCAGTTGTCCATTACATGGGCGACCAGGTATTTGACCATTTCCTCTCCGAGTTCCATGTCTCCTTCCAGATCGCAGAAGGCCATCTCCGGTTCCACCATCCAGAATTCGGCGGCGTGCCGCCGGGTGTTGGAGTTTTCGGCCCTGAAGGTGGGGCCGAAGGTGTAGACGTCGCCCAGGGCGAGGGCGAAGAGCTCCGCTTCGAGCTGTCCCGAGACGGTCAGGTTCGCCTGCTTTCCGAAGAAATCCAGGGAATAGTCGACCGCACCGCCCGTCTTCGGGATGTTATCCGGGTTGAGAGTGGTGACCCTGAACATCTCCCCCGCCCCCTCGCAGTCGGATGCGGTGATGATGGGGGTGTGGATGTAGGTAAAACCCCGTTCCCTGAAGAAACGGTGGATCGCGTAAGCGAGCTCCGAACGGATCCGGAAGGTTGCGCCGTATTTGTTCGTCCGCGGTCTGAGGTGCGCGATGGTGCGCAGGAATTCATCACTGTGACGCTTTTTCTGGAGAGGATACGTCTCAGGGGCGATGCTGACAATCTCCACCTCGCTGGCCTGGATCTCCCATGCCTGCCCACTTCCCTGGGATGCCACCAGCCGTCCGGTAACGGCCACCGCGCTCCCCGTGGACAGCTTCAGGATGTCGGCATAGTTGCCCAGACCCTGATCGGCAATGACCTGGATATTGGTGCGGCTCGATCCGTCGTTGACCTCGATAAAGGAAAACCCCTTTGAGTCTCGTCTGGTCCTGACCCATCCCTTGATCAGGATCTCTTCCAGGGGGGTGTCCGATAGGAGCAGTTTGTGTATCTTGGTGCGTTTCATCTCCGCTCACCCTTTACAGTAATACGATATTGTTTTTGCGGCACGTTTCTACCATTTCTTGCGGCCATATGCTGGCCTGTATCTCGCCGATATGGGCCTTGCGGAGGTAGAACATGCACAGTCGCGACTGGCCGATCCCCCCGCCGATGGAGAGGGG
>JAFGSH010000224.1 GCA_016934695.1 Deltaproteobacteria bacterium | reverse complement strand
CGATGATGGAAAAACGATAAAGCAGGAAGAATGCTATGTCAAGAAAGATCCGGGATGATATGCGCGATGTTATGCGGCAGAGATACCATTCGACTCGCACGGAGCGAAGCTACTGTGATTGGGTAAAGCGTTATATCCTTCATTTCAACATGAAGTCGCGCGATTTTTTGAAACGAGCGGCACTATGGGGCTCCTGATTCCGAACCAGGACTTGTATATTTTGGGACAATAAGAGAAACACCCCGTCTGTAAGGCGGGGTGCCCGAACAGTTTTGAAAAAGGCAGAACAATCATTTGAAAGAACTGTCATCGAGTTTCGATATATTGAAAAAGAAGTTCCCGGGGTATGAGGACCGCCCCCAGCAGCGCGAGATGGCGGCGGGGGTGCTGGACACCCTCCTGGAAAGAAAGACTTTGCTCATCGAGGCGGGGACAGGGGTCGGGAAATCCTTCGCCTACCTCATCCCCGCGATCCTTTCCCGCGAGAAGACCACCATCTCCACCTCGTCCCTGGCCCTCCAGGATCAGCTCGTCACGAAGGACCTTGTCTTTCTGAAAAAGATTCTGCCGCTGGACTTTTCATTCGGGGTCCTCAAGGGGAAGAACAACTACGTCTGCCTCAAGCGGGAGAGGGAGTACGCAGGGAGCGGGAAGTGGTACCTGCGCTTCCGCAAATGGCTGTCGGAGACGAAGACGGGGGAGCGGAGCGACATCCCCTTTACGCCCGCGTTCTGGGGGGAGGTCTGCGGCGATTCCCAGGACTGCGGGGGACGGACCTGTCCCTTCTACGGCCGCTGCTTCTATTACCACCACTACCGGCGGCTCCACGCCGTCGACATCCTGGTGGTGAACCACCACCTCCTGACATACGATCTCCTCTCCGACTTCAGCCTGCTGCCCTTTCACCGGCAGTTGATCATCGACGAGGCTCCCGACATCGAGGATGTCATATCGACCGTCCTTGGCAGTACCCTGACCTCCGCTCGGACGACATGGCTCCTCCACCGGCTGCGCGGGCTGAAGGTGGTTGTCGATCGCCTTTTTCCACCGGTGAAATCATTCTTCAAACAGAGGGACTCGGTTTCCTCTCCCGTCTGCCCTATTCCGGTTTCGATCATAGAGGATTTGAAGAAGCTGCGCGCGGTCCTGGCCCTGGACACGACGTCAGCGGCGCTGGAAAAGCGCAGACAGGCCGCGACGGACGAGGAACTGCGCGACCGGATGGAGACGACAATCGGATACATCGGGTCCTTTGCGGCTGACATGGATGACTTCATCGATCAGGGGAATGACGATAAAGTCTATTATGCCGATTCAGGGGAAGGAAGGCTGGAGTTGAAGAGCAGCCTCGTCGAGGCGGGGGACGCCTTCGAAGGGCTCTTGCGCGGGTACAAAGGCGTCGTCATGACTTCCGCCACGCTGGCATCGGGGGGAACCTTCACCTTCCTGAAACAACGGTTGAAGATCGGAGATTGCGAAGAGAAGATTATCGGCTCACCCTTCGATTATCCGCGGCAGGCCCTCCTCTACATCGACCGTGACCTGCCGAGACCGGACAATGAGGGCGGCGGGCTCTTCCAGGAGGAGGCCCTCCCGGTGATCGAGCGGCTGATCGAGGCGTCACGGGGGCGGGCGCTGGTTCTCTTTACCTCGTATCGCCACCTTGCCTTTGTCGCCGAGCACATAAGCATACCCTATCCCTTCAAATGCCAGGGGGAGATGCCGCCGGGAAAACTCGTCACGTGGTTCCGGGAGACCCCCGATTCGGTCCTCCTCGCCACGGCCACCTTCTGGCAGGGGATCGACATCAAAGGAGACGGTCTCAGCATGGTTGTCATCGCCCGGCTCCCCTTCACCTCGCCGGGGGACCCGGTCTATCAGGAGCGGTGCAACCGGCTGGGGAACCGGTGGTTCTACGATCTCGCCCTCCCCCACGCCACTCTCTCGCTGCGCCAGGGGTTCGGCCGGCTTATCAGGGGACAGGACGAACGGGGTGTGGTCGCCATCCTGGACACGCGGCTCGTGAAAAACGCATACGGCCGGTATATCCTTTCGTCGCTGCCGCCGGCGCGTATTACCCACACGATCGAGGATGTGGAGGTCTTCTTCGGCGGTACGGCCGTTGCCCAGGACGGCGCGGTATAAACCGCGTACAGAATACCAGCATGAAAGGGGGAAAAACGATGTTCGATTACCTGCTGACGGAAGAACAGATCAAGATCCGGGACGAGGCGCGCGACCTGGTGAGATGGGTCCCCCGCCGGATGATCCTGGACATGGACAAGGACGCGATCAAGTTTCCGAAGGAGTTTCTCCGGGAGGCTGCGCGCCGGAATCTCCTGGGATGCCGCTACCCGAAGGAGTGGGGCGGCAGGGAGATGGACTGGGTGACGACCTGCACTATCCTGGAGGAGATCGGGACCCTCGGGTACGAATTTGCCTGCGTCTTCGGCGTGGGGGCGGAACTGGTCTGCGACGCCATCATCCGGCACGGCACGGACGAGCAGAAGGAGAAGTATGTCAAGCCCCTCCTCAGGGGGGAGATCTTCGCCGCCGAGTGTCTCACCGAGCCGCGGGGCGGCTCCGACTTCTTCGGCGCCACCACCGTCGCCGAGGACAAAGGAGACTATTTTCTCGTGAACGGCCAGAAGCGGTTCATCGTCGGCGGGGAGGGGGCGGACTTCTTTCTCCTCTACGCGCGGACCGACCCGGACGCCGCCACTCCCCAGCAGGCCCTCTCCGCCCTGATCGTCGACCGCGGGCCCGGCGTGGAAACGAAGTACCAGTACGGTCTCATGGGATGCCGCGGCGGCGGGACCGCCCGTCTCGTCTTCAGGGATGTGAAGGT
>JAFGSH010000223.1 GCA_016934695.1 Deltaproteobacteria bacterium | reverse complement strand
CTGGGAGGCAGGAAGTTGAGTGATGATATGGGGTAACGGGAGATGGCCGTTTCCCCGGTGGAACGATAATACAACGGGCCGATGGTCGCCCGCGGTACGGAAGAAGAGAGAGGTGTACAGAACGGCATGGACATACAAAAACGGATATCGGACGCCATGATCAAGGCGGCCAAGGACAAGGATAAGGAAACCTTGTCGACGCTTCGCATGATCAAATCGGCCCTGCACAACCGGGAGATAGATCTCAAGGATCAATTCGGCGAGCAGGAGATGCTCCAGGTGCTCTCCTCCATGGTAAAACAGCGCAAGGATTCCGTCGAGCAGTTCAAACAGGGAGGGAGGCCCGAGCTTGCCGCGAAGGAGGCACGCGAGATAGGGGTTATTCAGGGGTTTATGCCTGCACAGTTGTCCGGGGAAGATCTCCGCGGCCTGATTGAGCAGGCGATAGAAGAGGCCGGCGCGACCAGTGTCCGGGACATGGGGAAGGTGATGAAGCTTCTGATGCCCAGGGTGACGGGAAAGGCCGACGGGAAGGCCGTGGGCGAGGCGGTCAAGGCGCGGTTATCCTGAGCCGGCGTCCCCGAACGTACCCGTGTCCAGGGAGGTGGGCGTCTTGAAGGGATATATTCCTCAGGAAAAGATAGAGGAGATCAAGACCCGGGTCGGCATCGTCGATCTCGTTTCGGAGTACGTCACCCTGAAAAAGGCCGGCCGGAATTTTGTCGGCCTCTGTCCCTTTCACACGGAAAAGACCCCTTCCTTCAGCGTGAACCCCGAGAAACAGATCTTTTACTGCTTCGGCTGCGGGGAGGGGGGGGATGTCTTCGCCTTCCTGATGAAGCTCAACGGAACATCCTTCGCCGAGGCGGCACGATACCTGGCGAAGAAGGCGGGGATCACCCTGCCGGTCAGGAAGATGACGGGTGAGGAGAAGTCCCGGGAGACCGAAAAAGAGAAGCTGCACAGGGTCAACGCGATAGCAGCGGAATTCTTCTCCTCCCAGCTCTCCTCGGAGCGGGGTCGGCCGGCCCGTGGTTACCTTGCCACGCGGAAGATGGGCGATGCCATCGTCGGGGCGTTTCATCTGGGGTATGCCCCGGAGGGGTGGAACAACCTGACCGTCTATCTCGAGGGGAGGCGGGTTCCCCTCGGACTTGCGGAGAAGGCCGGACTCATCATATCCAAAGATACGGGAGGATACTATGACCGGTTTCGCGGGAGGGTGATCTTTCCCATAGAGGACCTGAGCGGCAGAGTGGTGGCGTTCGGGGGACGAGCCATAGGGGACGATACGCCCAAGTATCTCAATTCCCCCGAGTCTCCCGTCTATACCAAGGGGAAAATCCTCTACGGGATATCCAGAACGAAGGACGCCATCCGCAACCGGGATTATGCCGTCTTGGTCGAGGGGTATATCGATCTCCTCTCCCTGTGGAATGCGGGGATGGGCAATGTCGTGGCCACGCTGGGCACCGCACTGACCCGGGAACACGTCACGCTGCTCAGACGGTTCACGCGGAATGTGGTTGTCATCTTCGACCCCGATGAGGCGGGAAGGCATGCCGTGGAACGGAGCCTGAAGCTGTTCCTCGAGGAGAGCATGCATGCCCGGGTGGTCATTCTCCCCGAAGGGTATGACCCGGATGACTACGTGGGGGAGTACGGTGCATCGGCCCTGGAGGAGACGATCTCCCGCGCCCCGATGATGGTCGATTACTATATCGATGCCGTCATGGGAGGAGGCGGTACGCTCGAAAACGACCTGGATGCCGTCAGGGATTCGATCCTGTTCATCAGCACGATCGGGGATCCGATCGAACGAAACCTTTTCATCAAACGGGTTTCCGAACGGCTCGGCATCGATCAGGGACTCCTCAAGGAACGGGTGGAAAAGGCGTCTCCCGGTCGGAAGACCGCCCCTCCCCCCCGAAAAGGGACGGGGAAGGTTGACATGGTGGAATTAAACCTTATCTATATGATGATGGAGTATCCCGAAAAGATTTCCGTCGTGGCCGAAGAGGGGGTGCTTGATTACTTCGGGTCGGAGGAATTGAGGAGACTGGGACAGGTCATGGCGGAGGACAGGGGCGGCGCGAACTCTCTGGTGAACGATCTGGAAGGTGGCCCCGTACGGGAGCGGCTCCTACAATTGATGATGGAGCGGCCCTTCCCCGACCGGGAAATCGCCGACAGGGTGTTTGCCGACAACATCAGGCAGGTGCGAAGCAGATGGTACAAGAGCAGGCACGCCCTGCTGAAGAAAGAGTTACTGAGGGCCCAGCATGCAGGCGACAGAGCTTTGAGCGACAGCCTGCTCAGGGATAGAGATAGACTGTTAAAGGAAGAGAGAGGATTGGCCGACGATGAAAAAGGTAATCAAATCTGAGGAAGTGAATAAACTGATCTCGCTGGGAAAAGGGAAGGGATTCCTCACGTATGACGATATCAACGACATGTTGCCGTCAGACATCATATTCTCAGACCAGATAGACGATATACTGACCGTTTTCCATGAGAAGAATATAGAGGTTGTCGATGCCGAGAGGGACGAGAAGGATATCGATAAAGAGGGAGACAAGGCCGACGAAGAACAGAGGAAGGTGAAGGACGAGGTCCCGCCTCTGCCGGTATCCGCCCTCGGCAAGACAGGGGATCCCGTCAAGATGTACCTGAGGGAGATGGGATTGGTGTCCCTCCTCAGTCGTGAGGAGGAGGTGCGGATCGCAAAGAAGATCGAAAAAGGGGAAAAGAGGATCATGGAATCCCTTTTCAGCCTGCCGATCTTTATCAGAGAGGTTGCGGAGATCGGTGAGAAACTCGAGAGCGGAGAGGTGCGAATCAAGACGGTCGTTGACAACCTTGAGGATGAAAGCGGTTTTACCGAGGAGGATGTCTATCAGGAGCGGGTGCAGAAGATTGCCGCCAAGGTGGCCGATCTGGATGCGCGCAATGCCGTTCTGAGGGCGGCATTGAAAGAGAAAAAACTCAGCGGAGCGGAGGAGAGGCGCACGCGGGACGAACTGGAAAAGAACAGCAGGAGGATTGTACGGCTCTGTAAGGACATCAATTTCAATAAGAGACGCATCGGCGCGATGGTCCTCAAGCTCAACGATACCGTCGCGGAGCTGAACAGGGGCGAGCAGGAGATACAGGCGTGCGTGGAAAAGGCGGGGATGTCGCTGAACGCCCTGGACAGGCTCTTTGCGCGGATGAGAGAGGGAGACGAGAAACAGGTCTCCCAGGAGACCGGTATCCCGGTTGCACGGCTGAGAGAATACGAGAGGATCGTCCGGGAGGCGCGTAACGCCAGAAAACGGATAGCAACGCAGATCGGTGTGCCCAAGGAGACCCTGAAGGCGATCGTGACCTCGATCAAGGGGGGCGAGTCCGAGGCGAGCCAGGCGAAAAGGAAACTGATAAAGGCGAATCTCCGGCTGGTCGTCAGCATTGCCAAGAAGTATACGAACAGGGGGCTGCAATTCCTGGATCTTATCCAGGAGGGGAATGTGGGGTTGATGAAGGCCGTCGAGAAGTTTGAGTACCAGCGGGGATATAAGTTTTCCACGTATGCAACATGGTGGATACGGCAGGCAATCACCCGGGCCATAGCGGACCAGGCACGCACGATACGGATCCCGGTCCACATGATCGAGACCATCAACAAGCTGATCAGGACCTCACGGTACCTGGTACAGGAACTGGGAAGGGAACCGACCCCCGCCGAGATCGCGGAAAAGATGGAATTCCCCCTCGACAAGGTGCGCAAGGTACTGAAGATCGCCAAGGAACCGATATCCCTGGAGACACCCATCGGGGAAGAAGAGGACAGCTCTCTCGGCGATTTCATCGAGGACAAGAAGGTGATGTCCCCCTCCGATGCGACCATGAGCATGGATCTCGCCCAGCAGACGAGGAAGATACTGTCCACGCTGACACCGCGGGAGGAGAAGGTCCTGCGGATGCGGTTCGGTATCAGCGAAAAGGCCGATGTGGTGCTGAGTCCGGAGCGGGAGGTGGACTATTCGGATGATGCCGTCGAACGGGCCATGCAGATTGAAGACAATGTGCTGAAAAAGATGAGAGGGGCGTCGAGACGCAGAGAGATCAAGGGAGGAATCAAGTAGCATTCGCATGCGTGCCGGTCCCCCCGTCAGGGGGGAGGGGAATCATTCACAGACCGCGACGGCCTCGATCTCCAGGGGGGCGTCTTTGGGGAGGCGGTGTACCGCGACACAACTCCTGGCAGGCTGAAACGCTCCGAAATATTCCGTATAGATGGTATTGAACTGCTCAAAGAGGCTCATGTCCGTCAGGAAGATCGTGACCTTGATCACGCGGGCAAGGCTCGATTGCCCCGCCTCCAGTATCCGTGCAAGATTATCAAGGACCGTCCGTACCTGGAGTTCAAAGGGCCCCTTTGCCAGTTCTCCGGTTCCGGGATCGATGGGTATCTGCCCGGAGACGTAGAGCCACCCGCCGGCCTTGACCGCCTGGGCATAGGGACCGATGGGACGGGGCGTCCCTTCGGCATGAATAATCCGTCTGTCCATGGTGCCGGTACCCCCTTTCTGGGTCTCAATTGACAACAAGAGCGGGGAGATGTCAACTGAATAGTTGCAACGGATGCGATCCTCTGTTAAACGGCCCGAAGAAGGGGTACAGCCGCGCCGGAGATGTTCATGGAGACGATACTGACCGTCACACAACTGACCGAGGCCATCAAACAGACCCTGGAGGGGGGCTTCGGGATCGTGTGGGTGACCGGCGAGGTGTCCAATCTGCGCCGGCCCGCATCCGGCCACGTGTATGCCACCCTCAAGGACGAGACGAGCCAGATACGCGTGGTTGTCTTCAGGAGCGCAGCGGTGCGGATGGGGTTTGATCTTGAAGACGGGATGGAGATCGTCTGCAAGGGAAGGGTGAACGTCTACCCTGCCCGCGGTGAATATCAGCTCATTGTTGATACCGCGGAGCCGAAGGGCTTGGGTGCCCTCCAGATGGCCTTTGAACAGCTCAAGGGGCGCCTGGAGAAAGAAGGTTTATTCGACCCCTCTCATAAGAGGTCGATCCCCTTCCTTCCCGCGACGATCGGGGTTGTCACCTCCCCCTCTGGGGCGGCCGTCAGGGATATCCTGAACATCACCGGCAGGAGGTTCCCATCGGTCGATATCGTGATCGCCCCCGCGGCCGTCCAGGGAGCGGAGGCGCCCCGCGAGATATGCAGTGCGATCGCGGATCTGAATACGATCGGTGTGGATGTCATTATCCTCGCCCGGGGAGGGGGATCGCTTGAAGACCTGTTCTGTTTCAACGACGAAGGGGTCGCACGGGCAATCTGGGCATCGAGGATTCCCGTCATATCGGCCGTCGGCCATGAGATCGACTTCACCATCGCCGACTTCGTGGCCGATCTCAGGGCGCCGACCCCCTCAGCCGCCGCCGAGCTGGTGGTCCCCGACAGGAGAGACCTGCTGGAGCGAGTGCGGAGGCTGAGATCGCGGCTGATGCATGTCTGCGATATGATGCTGCGGGAACTGAAAACGAGACTGATCTTTATCACGGAAGGTCTGCGCGATCCGAAGAGGAGGCTTGCGGATCTGCACCTGAAGGTTGCAGACCTCAGGAGAGGGCTGGAGAGCCGTACACGATCCCGCATCGATGCCCTCCGCCGCACCCTGCAGAGGGAGATTGCCCTCCTGGATACGCTCAGTCCCCTGGCCGTCTTACAAAGGGGATTCGGTGTCGTACGGTTGCCCGGCGGGACCGTCGTCAGGGATGCGGGGATGCTTGCGGTGGGTGACAGTGTCGATGTGCGTGTCGCATCGGGGAGCTTCACGGCTCAGGTGACCACCATTTCTCAGGAGCACAGCGATGGCAGAAAAAAAGTTTGAGAAGGCCCTGGAACAGCTGGAAGAAATCGTGAAAAAGATGGAAGAGGGGGACCTGTCCCTCGACGAGTCGCTCAATATCTTCGAAGAGGGAATCAAACTCTCCCGGTTCTGCACCGACAGGCTGGACGAGGCGGAGAGAAAGGTCGAGATCCTGCTCAGGGAGGATGATGGGCTGAAGGTCAGGCCGTTTGAGGAAGGGGATCGGAATGACGACGAATCGGAAGATATCGCTTGACGAGTACCTCACGGAGCGGAAGGAAATTGTCGATCGGGCTCTTGACGGATACCTCCCGGTCCGGGACGGCGATTTCTCTGAGATTGTCGAGGCCATGCGCTATTCCCTCTTTGCCGGCGGAAAACGCCTCCGGCCGGTGCTATGCATGGCCGCGGCGGAAGCGGTCGGCAGCAGCGCACGGGCCGTCCTCCCCGTCGCCTGCGCCCTTGAGATGATCCATACCTATTCGTTGATACACGATGACCTGCCGGCGATGGACGACGACGACTACCGCAGGGGAAAGCCCTCAAATCACAAGATGTTCGGAGAGGGGATCGCCATCCTGGCGGGGGATGCCCTCCTCACGGAGGCCTTCTGCCTTCTCTCCGAGCGGAACCCGGCGACCCCCCCCGAAACGGGGCTGGCCGTCCTGCATGAGATCGCTGCGGCGGCGGGCTTTCAGGGGATGGTGGGCGGCCAGGTAGCGGACCTCGGGGCGGAGGGGGAAGCGGTGGATATGGAGCGGGTGCGATACATACACACCCACAAGACGCAGGCCTTGATAACCGTTTCCATCCGGGCGGGGGCGCTGCTCGCGGGTGCCGGATCAGAGGATATCGATGCCCTGTCGGTATATGGGGACAAGGTGGGGCTCGCCTTTCAGATAGCGGACGACATACTGGATATCGAAAGTTCCCGGACGGTCCTGGGAAAGGATACCGGCAGCGACGAGGGTCGCGGAAAGGCGACCTATCCCGCACTGATCGGTATTGAACGATCCCGGGAGGAGATGCACGGGCTGGTGGAAGGGGCGCTGTCGGCGATAGGCTGTTTCGGTGAGAGTGCCGATCCCCTCCGGATGATCGCGCGATTTATCGCCGAGCGGGAATCATAGGCGTTCAGGGCCGGTGTAAGCCCGGGACGCAGGAGAAGGTACGATGGAACACGCAGGAATGCTGGAGGAGATCAATGGCCCTGAGGACATACGATGCCTTGAGATCGAACAGCTCGATATCCTGGCCGGAGAGATCAGGCAGATGATACTGGAGGTCGTTTCCAGGAACGGCGGCCATCTGGCCCCCTCCCTGGGGGCCGTCGAGCTTGTCCTGGCCCTCCACTACGTCTTCGACACGCCCAACGACAAGGTCATCTGGGATGTGGGGCACCAGACGTATGCCCACAAGATCATCACGGGGAGGAGGGATGCCTTCCACACCCTGAGGAAGATGGGAGGGATCAGCGGTTTCCCCAAGAGACAGGAGAGCATCTTTGACGTCTTCGGCGCGGGGCACAGCAGCACTTCCATCTCCGCCGCCGCGGGCATTGCCGATGCCCGGTGTCTGCATGAAGATCATTTCAAGGTGGTCGCCGTCATCGGAGACGGATCCATGGCCTCCGGCATGGCGTTCGAGGCCCTGAACTGGTCCGGGGAGCGGAAGAAGGATCTGATCGTGATACTGAACGACAACGAGATGTCCATCTCACCGAATGTGGGGGCCATGTCGTCCTATCTGAACCGCGTCATGACGGGGCAGCAGATTACGCGGCTCCGGGCGAAGATCCACGACTTCCTGAAGACCGTTCCCGGGGTGGGGGAGCAGGTCATCAAGTTCGCCCGGAAGGCCGAGGAGTCGCTCAAGGGATTCGTCGTTCCCGGCATGTTGTTCGAAGAGCTGGGCTTCAAGTATGTCGGGCCGCTCGAGGGTCACCGGCTGGATCACCTGATCAAAAACCTCCAGAACGTGCGGGCCATGGACCGGCCCGTCCTGGTCCATGTCATCACCAAAAAGGGGAAGGGGTACCCGTTCGCCGAGGAGGACCCCGCCCGGTTCCACGGCATCGGCCCCTTCGATATCGCGACAGGCGAGCCGGTTCCCGCGGAGCACCCCCGAAGATCGTACACGGAGGTGTTCGGCCGTACCATGGTGGAACTAGCGCGCGGGAACCCAGCCATCGTCGCGATCACGGCAGCCATGACGAGCGGAACCGGTCTCGACCAATTTGCCCGCGAGATCCCCGAGCGGTTCTACGATGTCGGCATTGCCGAGCAGCATGGGGTCACCTTTGCCGCGGGGCTCGCCACCGAAGGATTCGTTCCCGTTGTTGCGATATACTCGACCTTCCTGCAGCGTGCCTATGACCAGGTGCTCCACGACGTGTGCCTGCAGAAGCTGCCCGTCGTCTTCGCCCTCGACCGGGGAGGGCTCGTCGGGGACGACGGCCCCACGCACCACGGGCTCTTCGATTATGCCTACCTGCGTTCCATGCCGAATATCGTTGTGATGGCCCCGAAGGACGAGAACGAACTCCAGCATATGCTCAAGACGGCCGTGGAGTGCGGGAGTCCCGCGTCGATACGCTACCCCCGCGGCGGCGGGGTGGGTGTCCCTCTCGACGAACACCCGGAGACCATCGAGATCGGAAAGGCACAGATCGTCCGGAAGGGAACTGACGTGGCGATCCTCGCGATCGGCTCCACCGTATACCCCGCCCTTGAGGCTGCGGAGAGACTCGCGGAGGAACGGGTCGAGACGGCCGTCGTCAACAGCCGTTTCGTCAAGCCCCTCGACAGGGACCTGCTGTGCGCGATCGCGTCCTCGTGCAAGAGGGTCGTCACCGTCGAGGAGCATGCCCTGATGGGAGGATTCGGGAGTGCGGTCCTCGAGGTGTTTGAGGAGGAAGGGCTCTCGGGGGTGGCGGTGAAGCGGCTCGGCATCGGGGACCTTTTCGTGGAACAGGGGACCCAGGCCGAGCTGAGAAGACAGCAGGGGATCGATGTGCAGGGCATAATGCAGGCCGTTCGGACAATGATGGCCGTGGCCCCCCGCTGAGCCGCGCACGGATCACGGCACTTCCCCGCTTTCCGTATTTCCGAGAGGGTCCGGATCGGATGAAGGCGAACCATCCCAAGGTCAGATTGGATCGGCTCCTGGTGGACAGAGGCCTTGCGGCAACCCGCGAGAAGGCACGGGCGCTCATTATGGCTGGGCTGGTGGTGGTCGAAGAAGAGCGGATCGACAAGGCGGGGACCCCGGTCTCTCCCGGTGCGGAGATCCGGATCAAGGGGGGCGGCAATCCCTATGTCAGCCGGGGAGGATTGAAACTGGAGGGTGCCCTGCGCTCCTTCGGGATCGATGTGGAGGGCGTCGTGGCCCTGGATGTTGGCGCCTCCACGGGCGGTTTTACCGATTGCCTCCTGCAGCGCGGGGCGAGCAAGGTATACGCGGTCGATGTGGGATACGGCCAGATCGACTGGAAGCTCCGGACGGACAGACGGGTGATCCTCTTTGAAAAGACCAATATCAGGAACTTTTCCGGCGAGGCGATCGAGGATGCCATCGATCTGGCAGTGATCGATGTCTCCTTTATTTCCCTCAAGCTGGTTCTCCCCGTGGTGGTCGGGCTCACCGGAGAGGGG
>JAFGSH010000222.1 GCA_016934695.1 Deltaproteobacteria bacterium | reverse complement strand
CGATATGGCCTCTACGAATGACGCGGCCTCGTGTCCCGCGGGGGCTCCGAAATACTGAACCGGATACCATCCGTTGCCGTCGCCGATGATCACGGAGGGAGAAACAGTGATGTTCCTCTTCTGTGCCTCTTCTCCATACATGTCATTGTGCTCAACATGTATTTTACCGTTAATCTCCGACAATTCCTTCAAAAAGTCTTCTGTAAAATCCGTATACTCTTTGACGGTGTTCCCGGTAATCAGGCTGCTC
The DNA here is from genome assembly GCA_016934695.1 of Deltaproteobacteria bacterium. Next base: position 7,960 of record JAFGSH010000222.1, on the reverse strand, counting down.
GAAAAGAGCTTGATGTACACATCATTCGTGAGTTCTTCCTCAAGTTTCTCCTTGATATACTGTCGTGTCCGATCATCAAATACCATGCTTTTCCATCTCCTTACGTGTATTTATCCTTTCGATAAGGCGCTGTCTCGTAATACCTGGTGCTCGTCGCCCTATGACTCCTGCCGAATATGGCGGCATACGCATTAACGCGCCTGTCTTCATCTTCCCGTCGACTCCGCCGATTCTGTGCCGATGTGATTCACCAGGCGGTTATTCTCCCATTGCGACCGTCTCCAGGATGTTTTTCACCACAGACGGTTGTCTCAGAAAATAGCACCGCACATTTCCCTCCTTCCGACAGTCGACAATTCCATTCCGTTTCAGGATTGCCAGATGTTGAGAGATATTTGCCTGGCCTGATCCTATGAGGCTCTCAACATCACCGACGCACCTTTCATTTTTTGCCAGTTCCGCCAGTATCTTCAGCCGGGTGGGGTTACCCATGGCCTTAAAAAACGCCGATACGGTTTCGTAATCCATAGCATTCATCCACCATTGCAGAATTCGAATTATGATATATTCTCATTCCCTAATATACTACCGATTTCCTCTTTGTCAAGGATATGTTCTCCTTGTATCAGGAGTGCGGATCTTGTGAGGCGGAATGGGGTATCAGGAAGACTTTGAAAATAGCGAACAGCGGCGGTTTTTTGAAATGGTTAAGATGTAAGATTTTTGTCTGGTTCGGGAGATGGTCATGGGATTTACATCGACCCACCCCCCAGGCGTTCCACATGACAGGTATAACCCGAAAACGCGCCGGGGAAAAGGTTGCAGAAAGGTATCCCCTCGGATACCTCCGGCAACTTCCCCCCAGCTGCAATAAAGTTGATTCGTTTATGAATGCGCCTACTTAAAGCCCTTCAGGGGAATGACTACCTTGCATGCGGCATTCACGATGGGATACATGATAGGAGAGGAGGTCAGCGCCGGATGGGTCCCCATCTGGAATTTCACGATATCGTCCGCCGTCATCCTGTGCATGATGCAGGCACTTACCACATTGATCATCTCCCCGACAGACTTGCCTCCTGACATGGAACCGCCCAGGATCACACCCGTGTCCTTGGAAAATATCAGTTTTACCTTTGTGTGGCAGGAGTTGGGCATGCCGCCCGGATGGGTATCCGGGGCTTCTGCAGTGCCGATCACGATCTTGGCCCCGAGTTGGGTCGCCGTCCTTTCAGTAAGGCCCGCGACACCGAAGGCCCTATCGTTGATGAACGTGGAAAAGACACTGATAGAGCCGCAATTGTGGTGAGTCGGGGAAAAGAGATTTGCCCCTGCGATCCGCGCTTCCGAAGTGGCTATCGATGCAAGCATGATCCCGATCGGTTTTCCGTCGAAAAAGGACTGTTTCTCTGCGCAATCGCCGCAGGCATAAATATCCGGGTCGGTATAGCTCCGCAGATAGCGATCCACCTTGATCGTATTTCTGAACCCGAGTTCCAGCCCGGCCTTTTGCGCGAGTTCCGTGCTGGGGACAGCACCGATCCCCAGGATCACCATGTCGGCCTTGAGCTCTTTGCCGTTTGCAAGTCTTACCCCGGTGACTTTTCCATCGCCCAGGATGGCCTCTACCTTCTCGTTTACCAGGATATTGACGCCGGTTTCTCCCAGTTTCGCCTGTGCCTCTTCGCAGAACTCATCATCCATTGCCATCTGCAGACAGTGGGGTAAGGCCTCCACGACGGTCACGTTGACATCCCTTCCTTTTCTGCATTCATCGGCAAACTCCATGCCGATAAAACCGCCGCCGATAATTACCAGGTCTTTCACATCCTTCATGTGCCGGTAAATTTCCGATAGATAATCGAATTCCTTTTTGACGGGGTACACATTTTCCTTTTCTATCCCCGGAATGGGAGGAACGAGCGGAACAGAACCGGTTGCAAAAACAAGCTTGTCATATCCGATAGTTTCTCCGTCTTTCATGGTGACAACCTTGTTCTCGCGGTCGACGTCGACGGCCTCGCCTTTGATGAGCTCTATGTTATTGTTTTCCAGAAGGCCGTCCGGGATAACATTGTTTTCCGGACCGCCCACCGTCCCGTAGATATATGGAATGCCGCATGGGATGAGTACCGTTCCCTCTTTCCTGATAAGGGTGACTCTTTTGTCGGGATAGTGTCTCCGGCAACTGATTCCAGCGGTAATGCCTGATAATCCACCTAAAACTACCACATCTGCTTTTTTCATCTAATCTCCTCCATGATTTTATTGATATAATACCGGGAGCAACCCCAATGTTCTTCTCTGCTTGATGCCGCGATATTCGATAAGAATGTACTTTCTGGGAAAAAATATGTTTTTTTTGATAAAAACCAGCATTGCGGCTGGCGCACTGTAAATGAGTCTCGCCTGAATGTCAATGAAAAACTGCCCTCACGATCCGGAGAGGGTATCGGTGTCCATAAGGAGACATCAATCTTTGCCCATCAATCTTGCTTCTTTGGGGGAGAAGAGCCATTTTTCGGCTCCACCTCTATGGTGACCTCTACGGGGGGGCGTTTCCCGTCGATAAAGCGGGCCTCCTGAGGGATGACAAGCTGTGGCGTAATCTTTGTCGTGGCGGTGATCTCCTGGAGGTCGATCGGTTCCGTCGTAACCTTGATATGTTTGATGTCTTTCTTGATCCCCTTGAGCTGGATCGAGGCGGGGGAGACGGTTACCTTCCGGAGCGCGAGTCCCTTGGGGAGACTTCCGGAGAGGCGCACATCGATGGGAGCCTCAAATGGGACGAGCATGTGCGCTGCAAATTTGATCTTGTTCGGGGTGATGCCGACGACCGTTACGTTGGAAGGATGTTGGATATTACTGTTCTCTATCGGAATCTCCTGCCTCCCCTCCTTGATCCCGGTTGTGTCCAGGGTGACATTCAGGGACTCTTCGTTCAGGAGGCTGAAGGCCTGTTTCGAACCCATTAAGGTGATGGTTGTGCCTTTCGGTGCCTGCTCCTCGATGATCCAGTCCGGCGGCAGGTTTCGATACACGATAGGTCTGACAAAATCGCGTCTGATGCTTTCGGTCTGGTATCCGAAGGCGAGCCACAGGCCGCAGGCGAGGAGGACGGCGACGACCTTCTCCCCCCAGTTCTCACTGATCCACCCCATCCAGGCCCCTTTCTCTGGATCCCTCTCGCGGTAAAACTGTTCGAGGATGGCGAGCAGGTCTCCCGGATGGTGGAGCCGTACGAGGGACCCCTCCCGCGCGATGGAGACGGTCCCGCGCTCTTCCGAAACGACGATGCAGAAGGCGTCGCACCGTTCCGACAGGCCCAGCGCCGCCGTGTGGCGCAGGCCCAGATTGCCGATCTTGCCGGGGTTCACCGAGAGAGGCAGGTGACAGCCGAACCGGGTGATGCGCCCGTCCTCGATGACGACCGCACCGTCGTGTCCGATCGAATGGGGATCGAAGATGCTCTCAAGGATCGCCTCGCTGAGACTTCCTTCGAGGTCGAATCCCCCCTTGAGATGACGATCCAGAAAATCGTCTCGTTTGAGAACCAGGAGCGCACCGCGTCTGTTCTGGACGAGCCGGGTGACCGCGAGGTTGATGATCTCGGCATTCTGGGGCGGCGATGTTTCGAACGTGTCCTTTCTGATGAACCTCCAGGTGGCGAGACGTTCGAAGAACCGTCGGATATCTTCCTGAAATATGATGATCAGGGCAATGGCCAGGATGGCGAAGAAACCCTGGAGGGCGGATTCGGTGAGGTACAGGTGAAAGACCCGGGCGACGGCGTATATCGCCCCGAGGATGAAGATACCGATCAGGACGAACCGCGATGCCGTTTTCTTGAACCACATCAAGGCGATATATGCGAATACGGCGATGATGGCGATATCGAGAAGATCCGAAATCCGTACAGTATCGATCAGTTGGAAGAAGTGGCTTCCCATGGCACCCCGTGTGTAACAGCCTGACGCGGAAGAGAATTCCTATCCCATGTGCCCGGTGAAGGGCACGATGTCTCGGATAGGTGCTATTTTCCGCAAGTGTACTACAATACGGTAATCTTTGGCAATATCTTTCTTTTATGCACCTTGAATTTGATACCGGTATCGTGTTAGTAAGGATACCCGGGCCGCAGCCTGCTGCGGTACCGGTGTGCCCGGCTTCCGTTCCGCGGGACCCCGGGCATTACCAGTCGAAGAACGGATTATAGTATGACGGACTCCAAAGGACCCACCCCGGATCAACCCGCGCAGACGATGCTCTCTGTGATAGGGCAGAAGAGGGCGATCCTGATCATGTGCCACAACAATCCCGATCCCGATACGATCGCGTCGGCCGCCGCGCTGAAGTTTATCTTCGCCCAGATGCTCCGGCGCAAGGCGATCATTGGTTACCAGGGTACCATCGGGCGTGCCGAGAACCGCCAGCTTGTCAAGCGCCTGAAGATCGATATGATCCGCACGGACAAACTGAACTTCAGCGACTTCTCGGTCATCGCGCTCGTCGACAGCCAGCCCCATACCGGGAATAACGCCATCCCCCGGAAGATCCTGCCGGACATCGTCATCGATCACCACCCCCTGAGGAGGGACACCACACGGTGCTCCTTCTATGACGTCCGCCCCCACTACGGCAGCTCCTCGACGATCCTGACGGAATACCTGCGCGAACTCGACCTGACGATCGATCGCAAACTTGCCACCGCGCTCTACTACGGGTTGAAGACCGACACGAACGGTCTCAGCCGCTCCTTCACGAAGGCCGATCTGGATGCCTTCAACTATCTCTCTCCCAGGATCGCGCCGCGGACCCTGGCGGGGATCGAGAATCCGAGCGTGCCGAAATCCTATTACCTTAAGTTTGCCGATGCGATTGCCCGTTCGGTCCAGTACGGCGACATAATGATCTCCTACATGGGGACCTTGAACAACCCCGACGTGACCGCCGAAATGGCCGATTTTCTCCTGAGGATGGAGAATATCCGCTGGACTCTCTGCATGGGGGAATACAAGGATTTTCTTCTCCTGTCGGCCCGGACCTCCCGCCGGGGGATGATGGCCGGCAAGATAGCCATCCGGCTCGTCAAGGGGATCGGCACGGGCGGGGGACATGAGAAGGCGGCCGGTGGAAAGATCAGCCTGAAAGGGCTGAAACCGGAGGAGCGGGCGCAGGTCCCCAAAAAGGTTGTCGATCGATTCCTGAAAATCCTGGGCGCCCAGGACCGAGAGGGAAAGCCTCTCATCGCGCTGGTACCCGCGGATTACCGGTAGGAGATACCCCCGAGAAGCGCTTGGCGGGTGCTTCCGTGCCCTGGTCTGGCTGGCGGACGTGACGGCTTCTCGCCGAAATGACCTCCACGCACATCCGTGCCGTATAACGATGGAGGCTGGAATTCCAAAAGAAAAACAGACGTGGGAAAGGGATGAGATAATGAATGATTCTAAGGGCGTTGTCATTGTAACAGGTTCGTCGCGGGGTGTCGGCGCCGCGACTGCCCGGATGCTCGCGGAAAAGGGGTACAACGTCGTCATCAATTATTCGAAGAGCGAGGGGCAGGCCCGGGAAGTAGCAGAGACCTGCCGGGCGTTCGGCGCGGAAACGCTCCTGTGCAGGGCGGACGTCGCCGGCGACGAGGACTGCCGCAGGATGGCGGCCGAGACGATGGAAAAGTGGGGACGGATCGACGCCCTGGTCAACAACGCCGGCACCACCAGGTTCTGCGCGCACGACGACCTCGAAGGGCTCAGCGGTGACGACTTCTTCCATATATACGGGATCAACGTGGTGGGGCCCTACCAGATGACCAGGGCCGTGGCTCCCCACATGAAGGAGGCAGGGAGCGGCGCGATCGTCAACGTGGCTTCCATCGCCGGCGTGACCGGGATCGGGAGTTCCGTCGCCTATGCCGCCTCGAAGGGGGCGTTGATCACGATGACCCTCTCCCTGGCCCGCGTCCTCGGTCCCGAGATCCGGATGAACGCCGTCTGCCCCGGATTTATCCAGGGGAGCTGGCTCCGGCAAGGTATGGGGGACGAGCGGTACGAGGCGGCGAAACGGTACTGGGAGAAGACGGCGCCGCTCCGGATGACGGCGACGCCGGAGACTGTGGCGGAGGCGATCGTCTATTTTATAACCGGCGCCCCCCTGGTCACCGGTGAGACCCTGATCCTCGACGGCGGTGCACACCTGGCGATGACGCCGATAATCCGGCGCTAGAGTCACGACCCTCGGGTCCCGTGAGTCGGATTCTCCGGCGGAATGATATGACAAGCTGGCATGTCTACATGATCAGGTGCGGGAAGGGGACCCTCTACACGGGGATCACCACCGACGTGGAACGCCGCTTCGCCGAGCACCGGTCGTCGGGTCCCCGGGCCGCGCGGTACCTGAAGGGGAGGGGACCGCTCCGGCTCGTCTTTTCCGCGGAAGCCGGCGACCGCGCGGCGGCCCTGAGGCTGGAGCGCGGGATCAAGAGGCTCAAGAAGGCGGAAAAGGAGCTGCTGGCACGAAACCCCGCATCCCTTCGGCAGATCATTACCGCATTGGTATCGTGATAGCTGTCGGCTGCGTACGTTTGCCCTATCGGGACATCCGGCGCTGGAGATCGGAAAGCACCTCTTCACCGTCCGCCGATTCGGACTTCTCCGCCGGGAACACCCGGTCGAATTCGCCGAGCGCCTCGCCGGCCAGGGCGGCTCTGACCTTCCGGGGATCGCGGGCGATATCCCGGATGATCACTTCCATATTCTCCAGCATGCTGGCGGTACGATTGCCGATGCGGCGGGTCAGGATGCCGGAGAAGAGCCTCATGACAAAGCGCGAGATGCCGTTATCTCCCCGCAGGAAGACGGTCGCCTCCCCGGCGCATCCGTCTCGGTACGGCATGCATTCAAAGACGATAACGCCGCCGGCGGTGAAAAAGGAGGGGACCGCCCAGTGATCGAAGCTCCCCGCCGCGTACAGGGTCCTGGCATGGTCGGACCGGTCGATCTGGCGGATATCCCCGGTGATCCCCAGCGCATCGGAGACACGGATGCCGGTGTCAGTCCCGGTGACGGTGTACGCCGGCCTGAATCCGTATGCCTCCCAGAGCCGCCCCATGAGGCAGGGATTGTCCAGCGCCCGGTTCCATAACTCGATCGCGGCATCGATGCTGAAGGCCTTTCTGTATGTTATCGTGGGGGCGGCGACGACCTCTTCGACGGCCTCGTACGCCTGAACCGGAAGGGTTGCGAGGAAAAAAAGAACAGCGATTGCGGTCGGCAGGAATCTCCTCAGCATCGGGGCTCCTCGGTGGATTGGTGCGGGAAGTATAGACGGATCGCCTGGATGGATCAACCGTAATCAGACACGCGCACTGTCATGCCTGGTTCGATTTATCCGTTAATTCTTCTTGACAATTTGCTTAAAACTTTTATAATCTACCGCTTTCTTTCGAGAGAAAAGCGGGCTCTGTCAAGAGGTCGCCCGTGCAGAGCAGGGACGCATTTCAACACAGCATCACCAAGGAGTGTCCGGTATGAAAATTTTTCTGAAGAATCCCCGTGCAGGGTTGACGGTAATGGCAGTGCTCGTCGGTGTCATGACCATCTTCCTTCTTGCGGCCCCGGTTGCCGCCCAGGACCTGACGCCGGAGCAGAAGGTCGAGAGGGCGGCTCAATTGTCCGCCCAGGCCGCGCAGTTGGCCGCCACCGCGCAAGAGACCGGTAACGTGGAGCTGTTGAACGAGGCGATGGCGCTTGCCGCCGAGGCCTCGAATCTTCTGAACGAGGTGGCCGTGTATGCCGGCGACACCGGCAACACCGCGCTGGCGCAGTCCGCCATGAACCAGGCCGCCTCTCTCTCGACGACGCTCGGACAGGTAACGGCGGCGGCTCAGTTTTTCGCGCAGACTTCAACGGATACCGCCGTCGTGAATGCCGCCAATCAGATTCTGGTGACATCCGGTCAGCTT
>JAFGSH010000221.1 GCA_016934695.1 Deltaproteobacteria bacterium | reverse complement strand
TCGGCGGAGAGGCATTCGTGGTTGGTCGATATCCCGGCACGGGCGTACCGTTCGAGATCGTCCCCGCGCAGGCCGGGGGCATGCCCGTCCACCGGTTTCGAGCACGCCGCGGCGCTGCAGATCTTCTCCATGATCTCCGGGTCCCCATCGATGACACCGGGGAAATTCATGACCTCCCCCAGATACCCCACCTCACCCAGTGCCAGGAGTTCCTTGACCTCTCGTACCCCCAGGGATGCCCCGGCCGTCTCGAAGGGGGTCGCCGGAACGCAGGAAGGGGCGCTGAAACAGATCTTCAGCGGAGCCCTTCGGGCATCTTCTATCATGTACCTCACCCCTTCGATCCCCAGGACATTGGCGATCTCGTGCGGATCTGATACCGTGGCGATCGTGCCGTGTATGGTCGCTATCCGTGAGAATTCGGCGGGGGTGAGCATCGTGCTCTCGATATGGACGTGGGCATCGACGAAACCGGGCATGAGGTACGTATCATCGTCGGTCTCCTCACGGATGATATCGGCGATTTTCCCCCCTGAAATCACGAGGGTTCCCGGGTAGATTTCGGCACGTGTTACATCGACGATGTTTCCCGAGATTCTTTTCATCCTGTGACGCCCTGCGGATGCCGGCGGGGAGGCAGCGGATTCCCCGGAGACTGGAACTGGCGGACCGGCCCTCTCCGATCGCGACGGGATACAGGGGAGGGCCGGGTACCGTTTATCTGAAGAAATTGTAGACCTTATCTATCAGTGTCTTTCTCTGTCCGGACTCATCCAGCGTTTCAGGGGGGGGCAGGGGGGGCAGCTCCCCGGCGGATTCGACAAGGGTTCCTTCCTTCCCGGCAGTCTCGGGAGTGGCCCGTTCCTGTTCCCCGGACTTCGCCTGCCGCGGCCGCCGTCTTCTCCGGGCCGGTTTTTTGGTGGCCGGTTTTGCCTTCTCTTCGGGCTCCTCGGCCACGGCCTCGGGAACGGCAGTCTCCCGCTTGACCGTGCTGGAGTGGAATTCACCCCACAGGAGGGCCGGATCTCCCGAGATGGTTACGGAGACACCGTGAAGCGCCTCCAGCTTGCTCAGCTGAGTCCGCTTCTGATTGAGGAGATACGCGGTCACCTCAGGCGGAAGCGTGACGGCAATCTCCGAGGACTGCTCCTTGACAGCCTCGGACTTGATCCTCCTGAGCGCCCTGAGCGCCAGGTATTCCACGGCGGGCCTCATCCCGCTCCCCCTGCAATAGGGGCAGGACGAATAACTGATCTCCTGTATCGTGGACTGCTTCTTCTGGCGGGAGAGCTCCAGCATGCCGAACCTCGATATCTTCGCCATCTGTATCCGGGACCGGTCGGTCTTCAGCGCATCCCTGAAGGTCTTCTCCACCTGGGTGATATGCTCCTTGTCCACCATGTCGATGAAATCGACGACGATGAGTCCTCCCAAGTCCCGCAGGCGGAGCTGCCGGGCGATCTCTTCCGCGGCCTCGAGATTCGTCTTGTACGCGGTCTCCTCCACATCCCGCCGTTTCAGGCGGCCCGAGTTCACGTCGATGGTGATCCCCGCCTCCGTGGGTTCTATGACGATGGATCCCCCCGATTTCAGCCTGACGCTCGGCTGGTAGATCTCGTTGATCTGGTCCTCGATGCCGTACTGATCGAAGAGCGGCGTCTCTTCCTTGTAGAGCTTGATCATCCGCACATTCCGCGGCGAGACGGTCTTGCAGTAGACCCTCATCTTCCGGGCGGTTTCCGGATCGTCGACCAGGATCTCATCGATATCCGACGTATAGTAATCCCGAAACGCCCGGACGGCGAAATCGGTTTCCTGGTATATCAGCCCGGGGCCCGCTGTCTTTGTCGCTCTTCCCTTTATGTCCTTCCACAGCCTGACCAGCATCTGGTAATCGCGGACCAGCTCCTGTTTCGTCCGGTTCATGCCTGCGGTGCGGACGATAAAGCCCATTCCCTCCTTCTCGATTATCTGCCCCATCACCCACTTGAGCCTTTTGCGGTCCGCCTCATTCTCTATCTTGCGGGAGATGCCGTTGCTCTCCCGGTTGGGCATGAGGACGAGGTAGCGGCCCGGGAGGGATATGTACGTCGTGAGCATTGCCCCCTTGCCCCCCTTCTCTTCCCGCAGGACCTGAACCGGCAGCTTCTTGCCTACCGGCAGTTTCTTGTTCTCGCCGAAGTACTCGGGGGCGACATCGCGCAGCGGGAGGAACCCGCTCTTGCCGGCACCGTACTCCACAAAGGCCGCCCGCAATCCCTGCTGGACGTTCTGGACGATGCCGTTGTATATGTTGCCGGTCGTCGGTTCCCTGACGGACATCCGTATGTTGTAATCCACCAGATGGCCGTCCTCGACGACGGCCATCCGGCTCTCTTCTTCGTCTATCGTGTTGATAAGCATTTTTTTAGTCATCTCAATCCTCTTTCTGTTGACGTAGTATGCAAGCCTGCTTTCAGAAAAGCAGGCATCGTCGTACTGTTTTCTGCGTCACGGACCCGTCAGAAGACGTCCGGATCGCCCTTCCCCTCCCTGATGATCTCGGGGATATCATTCACAAGGCTCACGACGGTAGACAGCTCCGGGGGCAGGACTCCGCTGTCGATCACCAGGTCCACGGCGTGGCCGAG
>JAFGSH010000220.1 GCA_016934695.1 Deltaproteobacteria bacterium | reverse complement strand
GTGTATCGAGAACTGCCCGCAGGAGGCGATCACGCGGAACGGGGCGGTCTTTACCGTAGACGAGACGAAGTGTCTCCTCTGCTATACCTGCACCGCCGTCTGCCCCCGCGGCGCCATTCAGACCGATTATGCCAACCGCTCCGCCGGATAGGCCACCCCCCCTCCGGAAAAAGGATGTTGACATAAACCGGGATCCAAGGTTATTTACGGCAACACGGACAAGGAAAGGCGGATCCATGCGAACAAAATTTATCTTCATCACCGGCGGCGTGCTTTCCTCCCTCGGCAAGGGGCTTGCGGCGGCCTCCATCGGAGCCCTTCTCGAGTGCCGGGGGCTCAAGGTCTCCCATCAGAAGCTGGACCCCTACATCAATGTCGACCCCGGCACGATGAATCCTTTCCAGCACGGGGAGGTCTTCGTCACCGACGACGGGACGGAAACCGATCTCGATCTGGGACACTATGAACGTTTCACCGACAGTCCCCTCGGCAGAAAGAACAATCTGACCACGGGGCAGGTATACTTTTCGGTTATATCAAAAGAGCGAAGGGGAGAATATCTGGGAGGGACCGTGCAGGTCATCCCCCACATCACCAACGAGATCAAGGATTGCATCAAGGCGGGGGCTGCCGAGAGTGATGTGGCCATTGTCGAGATCGGCGGGACCGTCGGCGATATCGAGTCCCTCCCCTTCCTGGAGGCCATCCGCCAGTTCAGGAACGAGGCGGGGAAGCAGAACGCGATCTTCATCCACCTCACCTGGGTCCCCTACCTCAAGGCGGCCGGCGAGGTAAAATCGAAACCGACACAGCACAGCGTCAAGGCCCTCCGGGAGATCGGTATCCAGCCGGATATCCTCCTGTGCCGGACGGATGATTTCCTCTCGAAGGAGATCAGAGAGAAGATCTCCCTCTTCTGCAACGTGGAACCGGGGGCGGTCTTCACCGCCAAGGATGTGGATTACATCTACGAAGTCCCCATCATCTACCACCAGGAGGGAGTGGACCAGAAGATCGTCGACCTCTTGAACATCTGGACCGGCCAGCCGCACCTCGGGGAGTGGGAAGAGGTGATCCGCAAGTTGAAAAATCCCTCGCACGAGGTTACTATTGCCATCGTGGGCAAATACGTCGACTGGACGGATTCTTATAAGAGTCTCAATGAGGCGCTCGTCCACGGCGGCCTCCCCAACGATTGCCGTGTCACCCTCCGGTTCATCGACTCGGAGCAGATCGAGCAGAAGGGTGTGGGAGACCGGTTCGATGGCATCGATGGTATCCTGGTCCCGGGGGGATTCGGAAAGCGGGGGATCGAAGGGATGATCCAGGCGGTCAATTACGCACGCATCAACAAGATTCCCTACTTCGGGATCTGTCTGGGGATGCAGATGGCGGTGGTCGAATACGCCCGGAACGTCTGCGAACTGGGAAAGGCGAACAGCTCGGAATTCGATGGTGACACGCCGTATCCGGTGATCGATCTCCTTCCCGAGCAGAGGAACATCTCGGACAAGGGAGGGACGATGCGGCTGGGGGCGTATCCCTGCGTCCTCGAGAAGTCTTCCTTCGCTTTCGAGGCTTACGGACAGAAAGAGATCAGCGAACGGCACCGGCACCGGTATGAATTCAACAACGACTACAAAGACATCCTCACAAAGAAGGGATTGCAGATCAGCGGGGCGGCCCCCGACGGCAACCTCGTCGAGATCGTTGAGATCGCGGATCATCCATGGTTCCTGGGCTGCCAGTTTCACCCCGAATTCAAATCAAAGCCGAGGAGACCGCATCCGCTTTTCACGGAATTCATACGGGCCTCTCTGCAGTACCAGATGTCCGGAACAAAATAGGAAACCTTCAGGGAGTAACGGGAGAAGACGGATCATGTTCAAACGTGAGGACGGACCCCTTTTGTTTCGGTACCTGCACGGGTGGCGTATCCGCATCGGTCGTGACCCTCGTCATGTCCCGCCGGGCACCATCATACTCTTTCCGGTGACCCGCACGATCCTCCCCTGCGGCCTCTCCGGGATCATTACGATCAAACCGAAAGAGAAAAAAAAGGGTGCCGGCACCGTCACCCCCGCCTCACTCTTTGATCAGATCAGGAAATGTGGCCTCCAATCCCTCATGAACGGTTCGATCGCTCCCGAAGGGTACCTGGGAGGCGCTGATCTGCTCCGTACTCTGGAAGGGGGTATCCTCGACCTGAAGAAGGACCCGCTGACCATTTTCTCACCTGACGGGGAAGAGGCCCTTGCCACCCTGTCCGAGGGGATGATTTCGTTCCTGGCGGAGGAGGAAGCGCTGATAGAAGAGACGGCGGGTCAGCTTTCCACGGGAGAGATGGAACGGATCAACGAATCGATCGAGATCCTGAAGGATGCGGCATGGGCCCTTGAAAAGGACATCCTGGCCAATCGCGACAAGGTCCTCGATCTGGCCGGGGGCGCACCCGATACCCTTACACCGGAGGCCGTCTCCATATACTGGCGGATCAATCTCCTCCTCAATTCGCTGGATCGTATCGAGGTCCGGGGAAGAGATTCTGCGGGGGTGGAGATAACGCTCCGTCCCGAGAAAACCTCGTCACCGGATACCGTAATCACGGCCCTGAAGGCCGATGGATTGTACGACGAATTCCTGATACGGACTGTCCCCGGCGATCTTCTGGACGGTGCCATCACCCTCTCCGGCCGCGTGTCAGGGAAAGACCCGCTTCTCACCTTTACGTACAAGCGTGCCTCCGTTACCGGGGAGCTGGGTGAAAATACCCGCTACCTGCGGGACCGGATCCGATCGGACAGGATACTCAAACGGTGTCTCGCCGGAGGGATGGGGCACGACGTGCTCTTCGCCCATACACGCTGGGCCTCCGTAGGGGCCATCAATGTGGAAAATTGTCATCCCGTGAACAATTTTACGCTCTCTACCGCGATCGACTCCTCGGCCGAGATCCCGCTCCCGGTCAAGGAATACCCCCTTTACGGAACCGGGAACTGGACGATCGATGTCGCCCTCAACGGAGACATAGACAACTACCGGTCCCTGCGCTCAGCGATCGAAGCGGATGGCAGAGAGATCATCGATCACCGGGTGACCACGGACACCAAGATCATCGCCCTGCAGATAGAGAAATACCTCTCCGGGGGGGCCGACCTTGCGGAGTCATTCCGCCGGGCCGTGAACGATTTCGAGGGCTCCCACGCCATTGCCATGCGGAGCAATCTGGAACCGGGAAAGGTCTACCTCGCCCTCAAGGGGAGCGGTCAATCGCTCTACATCGGGCTGTGCGACAACCAGTATATCTTTTCATCGGAGATATACGGGCTGGTGGAGGTCACGCCCCGTTTCATCAAGATGGACGGAGAGCTCGAACGGATCCCCGGCAGACCGGAGACGAAGGGACAGATCTACGTCCTCGAGGAAGAGGGAATGATCCGTGCCTGCACCTATGACGGATACCCCATCGAGATTGGAAAAGATAAAATTCAGAAGGCGCAGATCACCACGAGGGACATCGACCGCAAGGGGTATCCCCACTTTCTCATGAAGGAGATCACCGACGCGCCGCTCTCCGTCAAAAAGACACTGCGGGGCAAGTACCGCATCGGCTACCGCACCAACGGCAGCGCCGAGGTCACCTTCAATCTGGGAGATGATATCATACCCCGGAGACTCCGCGAGGCCCTCTCGCGGGGAGGGATTCGCACCATCTTCGTCATTGGGCAGGGGACGGCGGCGGTGGCCGGCAAGGCGATCGCCGAGGCATGTGCGACATATATCACGGTTCCGGGAATCACGATCGAGGCAAAGACGGCATCCGAACTGAGCGGCTTTTCACTCAAGGAACACCTGGATGACACCCTCGTCATCGCCGTCACCCAGTCGGGGACCACCACCGATACCAACCGGGCCGTTGCCATGGCGAAGGAACGGGGGGCACACCTCATCGCCATCGTCAACCGCCGGCAATCCGATATCACCCACGTGGCGGACGGGGTCTTCTATACGAGCGACGGGCGGGACATCGAGATGTCCGTCGCCTCGACCAAGGCATTCTACTCCCAGATCGTGGCGGGGTACATCCTGGCCCTCTTTCTGGGGCAGACCCTCGGCACCCTTTCGGACAACATGGTGGCCGGGGTACTGGAGAACCTCGAGCGGGCCCCGGACGCCATGAACCGTGTCATCGCCGGAAGAGACCATATCGGTGAGACGGCACGCTCCATTGCGGGGAAGAAGAGATACTGGGCGGTAGTGGGGAGCGGTCCCAACAAGGTTGCCGCCGACGAGATCAGGATCAAGTTGAGCGAACTGTGCTACAAGACGATCTCATCGGACATCGTTGAGGACAAGAAACATATCGACCTCTCATCTGAACCGCTGATTGTTGCCTGCGTCGCCGGCACGGCGCCCTACGTCCTCGGCGACATTGTCAAGGATGTGGCTATCTTCAAGGCGCATGCCGCTTCGGTAGTCGTCATCGCGGACGAGGGGGAAAAGAGTTTCCACGGCATCGCCGACTCGGTGATCCCGGTCCCGAAGGCATCCTTTCCGATATCCGTCATCTTGAACACCCTGGCCGGGCACCTGTGGGGCTACTACGCGGCATGCGGTATCAACGAGGACAGCGAGTTTATCCGCGATTTCCGGAAGCGGCTCCTCTTCAAGGCAAACGAACTGGACGAACGGGAGGGGCTCCTCGTCGAAAAGCTGACGGATCCCGGTCTCCACGTACTGATAGATGAATTTTCCACATCCTTCAGGGACCGCAGAAACCAGGGATATTTTTCATCGCTGGGGATCGATGTGGCATCTGATATCACTCTCCTGCTCAAATACGCCGCCGGGAAACTCCCCCTTGAGGAATTCCGCATCGATTTCAAGGACAAGCAGGTCTCACCCTCTCCCCTCGACCTGTTGGACGTCTCTCTCGGCATGGCAATCGACGAGCTGTCCCGGCCAATCGATGCCATCCGGCACCAGGCAAAGACGGTGACGGTGGGAACCAGCAGGAAGGAGGAAATTATCCACGGGGTGATCTTCGACTTCCTGAAGGACCTCGGCTTTTCCCCCGACAACCTGACCAGCGCGGGTGGACTCACCATCACGAGGTTGCAGAAGGTCACGTCCGATGTGAGGGGGTATACACTGTATGCCATCCGTGACCTCGATGAGGAGGGAAAACCCACGGATCAAACCACCATATCGATAGACGGCCGGGGAGGGGTCTCACTGCGCATGAAGTCACGGGCGGAGGTTCC
>JAFGSH010000219.1 GCA_016934695.1 Deltaproteobacteria bacterium | reverse complement strand
CGAAAAAAGACCCGCAGTAGGGGGAACCCGACGGGTTATGTCCCCCGTGTACTGATACGTGAGCAGATTCGCGCTTCTCCGCTCACACCCGGCAAGCTGGGCTTCCATAATAGAAATGTCGATATAATCGCCGATACCGTCCTGTCTCGCGCCCATATAGGCGCCCAGAATGGCGTAACATGCCTGCATCCCCGTCTCGAAAAGCAAAGCGTTTGGCCCCTTGGTCAGCGGTTCCCTGTCGGGGAGACCGGTCGAGAACATCGCGCCCCCCATGGCATACTCAACCAGGTCCGAGGCCTTGAAGTCCCGGTAAGGACCCGTCTGCCCAAAATTTGAAATCGACGCCATAACCAACCCCGGGTTCAACTTTTCCAGCGCATCGAAATCCAGTCCCAGATCGGACGACACACGGGGGGCAAAACTCTCTACCAGGATATCGGCACTCTGGATCAGTTTTGCAAAGATCTCCTTTCCCGTATCCGATTTCAGGTTGAGCGTAATTCCTCTCTTGTTCGTATTGAGATATAGAAAATACAAACTTTTATTGATATCAGGCACATCACCCACAAACGGGGGCATGTGGCGCGTCAGGCTCCCCCTGCCGGGTTTTTCGATCTTGACAACATCGGCCCCATAATCCGCAAAAAGCTTGGTGCAGAACGATCCGCTGATGTGGTTCGACAGATCGAGAACCTTCATTCCCTCAAAGGGTTGCATCTCCATACCGTGCTCCTCTTGTACAATATACGCTACCACCCATGTGCCGGCTACGTGACAGGGACGACGCCAGCCGCTCTTCGGGCAAATCTTCTTATTCTTGTGAGAATAGAGGCTATGACAGGAGAATGGAAAAGGGAACTGCTAAATGATGGCCTTATAATGACTAGAAGATATAGTCATCACTGAAAAGATAGGAGGTGGGAACGAAGATTCCCTTCCTTATTTCTTAACCCCATTTTTTTGCGGAGGTGTCTCCGGTGATTATTAATGGTATTCACCTCGATGTGGAGTATCTCTGCGATCTCCTTTGTTGTCTTACCATCCTTAACGAGAGCCGCTATCTCTGTTTCCCGCGGGGTGAGCTTCGAGTGGGCCTGCACCATCTTCGTCAGAAAGGGTGACAGCACTTCTGTGAGATGTTCTTCTGCTATCCTGAGGTAGCCTGCCTGGCTTTTATTGAGCCCGGCTGACTCGAGTTTTTCCAGATAAGGGAAAACCAGCCCTTTTATATTACTGACAAATTTCTGTTCTATCTCTCTCTTGTCATCCTCCCGGTGCTTCAGTAATACCCGCAAAGCGGTATTCGTTTCTTCCAGGTGGACTGTCTTTTCTTTCAACTCCTCCTGGATATGCCTCAGGTCCGTTATATCCCGGATCAGTTCTATCGCCCCGATAACATTCCCATTCTGGTCAAGCATGAGGTTCGATTCAGCCCGCAGCCACACGGTGGACCCCTCTCTTTCAACACGCTGTTCCGCGTAGAGAGAATTCCCTCCCCTCTTGCAATATGTGTAGCCCCGTTCTATCGCCGCGTTGGGCCGGGTCACGAGATCTATCAGCATGGGCCTCCGCTCTCCGTAAAAGGGAAGGGCATACTCGAAATCGCCCTTACCGATCATCTCGTCGGCTTTGATCCCCGATAACTCCTCCATCAGTCTGTTCCATGCGATCACCCTGCCCGCATTATCTGTCGCAAACATGGCATCCGGAAGAAAGTTTACAATATCAGATAGTTGTCGCTCAGATTGCTTGAGGGCCTCTTCCGCATTGACCCGGCGTGTTATATCGGTCATGAAATTCAATACGGCGGGTTTCCCCTTCCACAACGTCTCCACCCCGCTGAGCTCCAGCCACTTGATAGTGCCGAATTTATCGATAATCCTATACGGATATTTCTCGACCATCTCACCGTGGATTCTTCTGTAATAGTTGGTAATGATCCTTTCGTAATCGTCGGGATGAACAATATCCCGTATGTGTTTGTCATACATTTCTTCCGCCGAGTAACCGTAAATTTCGACAGATTTCTGGTTGACGAACTTGTATCGTTCGTCCTGTATAATCTTGATCGCCTCGTGGGTATTTTCAAGCACCAGTCTCATATAGTCCATCGGCAGTTCAAGATGGCCTCCCGAATGAGATGCCCTGTCCTTCATTATGTGCCTCTCTCCGGCGGACCGGGACTGTTTTTCATGTTCACCGGCCTGCCTCTGTCTTATCTCGTTTTTTTCTTTCATTTCCACCCCCCCCGGGGGATTACAGGGATCATATCCCGATTATTTTCCGAAAAAGCGACACTTCTTTTAATGCTACGGATTTTATATCCTAAAAGCAGAAAAGAATCCAATGGCCCTCTCTTGATCCGGCGACAGGAGATTGAACCGTTTTTATGCCGGCAAACAGGCGATGTTATCGTTGAATCGCGGGAAGCATGCCGGGAGAACATAAGAATACACGTCAATCATGGAAAGGCGGCCGGCGGCAGACATCTTGCGGCCTGAATGTGCACAGACGCTGATTTATGTTGACAGAGGGGACGATAAAGATTATAAGCGACAATTCATTTTCCGATCACACCATGCGCGCGTCCCCATCGTCTAGTGGCCTAGGACACCGGCTTTTCACGCCGGCAGCCGGGGTTCGACTCCCCGTGGGGACGCCATTTTATTACCAGCGCCGGCCAATCGTCGACACAACGTCCGGGCAATCCCGATTGGACATCTTTACGGCGGCAGCTGCCTCACCTGACGACAAGGACGGGGGTTTTCGCCCTCCGCACGATCTTTTCCGAGACGGAGCCGAGGAATATCTCCGCGATGTTGCTCATGCCGTGAGAGCCGATCACGATGGCGGATACCTTCTCCTTTTTCTCCACATCCAGGATACCCATATAGGGTACCGCCTTCGCGATGACCACCTTGACCTTGAACCCCTTTTTCTTTAACCGCTCCTCGATCGGCTGTATTTCGGCCATTGCCCGCGCTTTAAGGTTTTTCTCGATCTCCCCGATGTCTTTCGTGGCGTACCGTGCTATGGCGTCAAAATTCGCCTTTTCGATGACGTGCAGAATCACCACTTCCTTCGCGCCGGCATCCTTCAGAGAGATGACAAAATCCAGGGCCTTATGCGCCTCATTCGAAAAATCAGTCGGGTACAGTATCTTCTCGAACATAACCGATCCCCCTTTGCATGATTGATGGGTGCTTCAACGGTTCCCGATCCAGTGGAACGCTCACACTGCGCATGTTCTGTATGTTCTCTTTTATTCTCCATGCGGTCAAGCTAAAAATTCCGAGAAAAGCACGGAATCTCCGGCCGCTTACCGCCAGCCGCACAGACGCCGTGGACAGGCCAATAACTTGTTGACTTTCTATTCGTGAAGACATACCAGTACGTAGACTTGAAGACCGAATACGATCAAGGGGGGAATCAGATGGGAACGGACATTCCGCACGGCGGACCCGGAACGGCACTGCTCGACAACGGCATACGGCTGGTCTACGACACCTTTGGCAACCCCTCCGGGGCACCGCTCCTCCTCATACAGGGGCTGAGCTGGCAGATGGTGATGTGGGACGAGACATTCTGCGGCGCACTGGCGGAGCGGGGATACTTCGTCATACGCTTCGACAATCGGGACATCGGACAGTCGACCCATATGGATCACGCGGGGATTCCCGGCATCGCCCGGCTTCTAGTCGATCTCGCCGCGGGCAAACCGGTAGAGGTCCCCTATCTCCTCTCCGACATGGCCGGGGACTCCTTCGGCCTCCTCGACCATCTTGGGATATCTTCAGCGCATGTGGTGGGGATGTCCATGGGCGGGATGATCGGCCAGACCATGGCCCTCACGGACCCCGACCGCGTGCGGTCACTCACATCGATGTCGTCCACGACGGGGGCTCCCGGCCTCCCGCCGCCCACCCCGGAGGCGCTGCGGGTACTTTCGACCCCGCCCCCCACGGACCGCGGGGGATTCACGGCAAGCTTCCTGGCGACGTGGCGCATCCTGAACGGAACCCGATTCCCCGTCGACGAAGAGAGGGTCCTCCGGTACGCCGAGGAAACATTCGAGCGGGGGATAGATCCGGCAGGGATAGTACGGCAGATAGCGGCGATCAACGCCTCGGGGAGCAGGCGGGAGGAGCTCAAGTCCCTGACGGTTCCGACGCTCGTCATTCACGGCAGCGCCGACCCGCTCCTTCGGGTGGAGTGCGGCATCGATACCGCGCGAGCCGTACCCGGCGCGAAACTGAAGATCATAGAGGGGATGGGGCATGCCCTTCCCGTCCCGGTCTGGGGGGAGATTATCGACGCGATCGCGGATCACGCGAGATAACACGCGCATCTGCGTCTTGAAAGATACGAATGGATTCGCTGCCCCGCGCCGGGCGGCGCGGGGCAGCGTGTTTCTGTTAGTCTTCAATACCCGCAAGGTACTTCACGAGTTTCTTTCTGTCCTCGATATCGTACTGCGTCGTAATGGCAATCTGCTCCATCACGGGGGAGCCGCCGCCGTGGTAGTTCCCCACGTTCATGATGCCGCCCGTGGCCGAGCAGAGAACATCGCCGAGATACCGCCAGAACTGCGCGGCCTTCTCCGGCGAGACCTTGGGATTCCGCATGACGTACTTTTCGAGCAGATCCTTGGTCTCCGGGTTTACCCAGTCTTTCTCGTGGGGGAAGGTGGCCGCGACACCACCGGAGATGTCGCAGAGGATTTCCTGCTCGCGGTAGACGGCCTCACCGGTCAGACACCGCCCGACATTGGCGTAGATCGAGTTCGGGATATAGCTCCCGGGTCCGTAGGGAACAAAACCGACCCCCGGCATATACACCTCCGGCTTGCCCTGATCGGAGGCGGTGTATCCCGCTGCGTACCCCAGCTCCGTGGTCAGGATAATCTCCGCCAATTTCTCACGGACATGGCCGGCCTTCTCGATGCCGTTGTACTCGGCCGCCAAGGCCGCCGTCCCCAGGAGGACGTCACCGATCGCCGGCTTGCACCCCGAGTAGCTGTGGCGATGGAAGAGGGCGAAGAGGAGCGCCAGGACGCCGCCGTGCAGGTGTTCGCCACACAGGAAAACCCGCTCCCAGGGAACGAAGCAGTCATCGAAGATGACGTAGGAATCGGTCGCGCCGGGTACGAATCCGCGGGGGAAGTGCTCGCGGGGACGCAGATTGTGGACCGTCACCACCTGCTTCACGCCGTCCCAGTCGCCGGGAACGGCAAAGGCTACGGCGTAGTCCTTATCATCGGGCCGCAGAGATCGGGTCGGAACCACCAGTATCTCATCCGCCACCGATGCCTCGGAGATGTGCAGCTTGCACCCCGACACCACGATGCCGTCGCTCTTTCTCTCCTTGACATGAACGTACAGATCAGGATCCGCCTGTTCGCTGGGGCGCTTCATGCGATCGCCCTTGACGTCGGTCTGGGCGCAGCATCCGACCATGTCCTCCTGCTGGAATCGGATGAGCCACTTTTTGAAGTTCTCATGGTATTCCGTGGCACCCTTGTTCTGCTTGTCCGCCTCGTAGCTCACGTTGTAGATGGCGTTCGTGGCATCGATCCCCATGCACCGCTGGATACACCCGCCCACGATACGGCAGAGGTACCGGGTCATGTCCTGTTTCTTGTGGAGATCATCCGCGCTCTGGTGGATGTGGTTGAACCGGTTGATCGTCTCACCCGTCAGATGCGACTTCGCCAGCATCAGCGCCTGAACCTTGGGATCGGGATTCTGGGCCTCATCGTATGTCGTCCCGATGGTGTTGATACAGTCCATCTGTATCTCGTCGTCGCGGGATATCTTCTCGCCGTTGAAGTAGATGTTCCGCTTCATCTTGCCGAGTGCTTCTATGTACTGCTCTTTCGTCCGTAACATACCTGCCTCCTTTTGCTTTGCCCCTTTTCAGGGTTGTTTATGATGGTCATCTGGATAAAAACCAACGAAGCTTACGCCCTGATGCTCTCTATCAGATGATCGATCATCTTGTCCGCGATACCCCTCTTGAGTTCGCTTTCGCGACCGAGGAGAACCATCATACTGATCAAAACACCGATCCCGTTGAAGAGCCACGCGATCGGATCGATCTCGATATCCTTCCGAACCGTCCCCTGCTCAAGCCCTTTCTTGATGAGCTCTTTGATGTTGTGGACATACACCTCATGATCATTCTTGATCCGCCCGCCGATCTCCTCGTCGTCTATCTCGGAGACAGCCTGGAAGTGCAGCTTGAGGAGATTGGGGTGTTCCTGTATCTGGTTATAGTAGGTGATGAGGAGCCGGCGCAGCAGCCTGAGGGCATCGGGTTCTTCTTCAAACCCTTTCCCGATGGTGGTCGCGGTTCGGTACGAGACATTCTCAAGGATACTGAGAAAGAGGACCTTCTTCGATTCAAAGTGCTTGTAGAGCATGGCTTCGGAGACACCAGCCTCTGCTGCGATGTCCGCCATCCGTGTCGCGCGGTAGTTCGATTTCCCGAATGCGTTGATAGCACTCCTGAGAACGTCTTTCTTCCGCTCCTCCGCGCAGAGACGTTTGTTGTTCGGTGCCGCCATAGTGTCCACTCTTAAGTAAGTGCTTACTTACCAAGTTCGATACCCCCTTGTCAACATCTATTTTGGGGGCCGGCACGATTTTTTCTCCGGCCCACCGGTATCGAGAAGGCGCTATTCCTTCCCCTGCCCGGCACGTTCTCCCGCCAGCCGGACCGTTTTGGCATTGACACGCAAATACGCTTTCCCGTATACTTTTTTCCCCTGAAAAACAATCATCTCCAGACAAGGACCCGACATGATACAGATCAACGAGAATTACCTGAAGCTCCAATCATCCTATCTCTTCTCAGACATCGCAAAGAGGGTCGCCGCCTTTGTCGCATCGAACCCCGACCGGCAGATCATCAGGCTCGGGATCGGAGACGTGACGCGCGCCCTCCCCGGGGCGTGCATCGCCGCCCTCCACAAGGCCGTCGACGAGCTGTCGTTTGACAGCACCTTCCGCGGCTACGGCCCGGAGCAGGGATACGAGTTCCTGCGCGAGGCCATCGCGCACAACGATTTCCAGGCGCTGGGGGCCGATATCCACCCCGACGAGGTGTTCGTCAGCGACGGCGCGAAGTGCGACACCGGAAATATCCTGGAGATATT
>JAFGSH010000021.1 GCA_016934695.1 Deltaproteobacteria bacterium | reverse complement strand
GGGATTATTACCATGACACGAATATCTCCGCGCGGATTGACGGGCGGATCACTGAAACCGCAGGGATAGGGTTCTCGGTACGTCACTCCGAATCATCCATGGACTATGATGACACGGGGACTGATGCCGATAAGGTTCAGGATACGGGGATAACCAGCATTTCCACCAATTTTGATCAGGATATTTCCGGATGGTGGCAGCATACCATCAAGCTGGGATTTACAGATGTCAAGAGAGAGTATACGGAAAATGGAGGGAATTTTGAGAGCACCTATAATGGCAGCTACAAGCTGGCATCCTGGCAGCACAATTTTTTTATCGGGGATGTGGATACCATAACCGCCGGGTTCGATTATCAGGAGGAAGAAGGAGACAGCTTGAGCGTATATGGGAATATGCCGGGGAAAAGCGTTAACACCAAGGCCTGCTTCATTCAGAATAAATTTACTCCCTTCAATGGGTTTTCCTTCACCCTCGGCATGCGACACGACGACCATCAGACCTTTGGCGGCAAGGATAGTTATAAGGGTGCCGTTGCCTACCTCTATGAGAAGACAGGGACCAAGGCCAGGGGAAGTTACGGCACCGGGTTTCACGCCCCTTCCCTCTATCAACTGTATGATCCAACTGTTGGTGATATCGGTCTCAAGCCGGAAGAAAGCAGAGGGTACGATATCGGCATCGATCAGGAACTGTTTGGCGCTAAGGTTTTTTTATCAATAGCTTATTTTCATAACAAGATTGAAAATCTGATTGAGTGGCAGTGGACCGGTCCGGGGATGTGGGACGGGCAATACTTCAATATAGGGAAAGCAAAGACCGAGGGCTGGGAAACCAACTTCTCCTTCAAGCCCTTCGTCTGGCTGAGTTTCGATGCCCATTATACCTATACGGAGGCAAAGAATGAGACGCCCGGAAGCGCCAGTGAAGGCAGGTATCTGATATACCGGTCGAGACATGCCGGCGGCGCCTCCATAAATATCAAGCCGCTGGAGAAGGTGAATGTGAATCTCAATGCCCAGCACACGGGGAAGCGATATCACAACACCGACAACAGCACGGAACTGCCCGCGTATACGCTCTTCAGCCTCGCCGCTTCCTATGATGTAACAGACCGGCTGAGGATCTCAGGACGGGTAGAGAACCTCACCGACAAGAAACATCAATCGGTCTATCAATACGGTGAAGCGGGGATCGGATTCTATGGCGGCATCGAGATGACGTTCTGAACGGTGGAAAGCGCCAGCGGGAGGATATGAAGGCTGAAGATGCGATGGAAATGCCATATATCTATACGGATGAACGCGCTCTCTTCTCCGAGCTGAGAGAGAGGTTCGCCGCGGCGGTCGGCCGGAACCGGGGGGAGGGGGTACTTTTCTCCGGTGGTCTAGACTCCGCGCTCGTGGCCGCCTGTTCCGGGGGGTGCAGGACCATCTCCGTCGGCCTTGAATCATATGGCGAGGATCGACGGTATGCCAGGGATGTGGCTGCTTTTCTCAACCTGGACCACCACCCCGTAACCGTCACGGTTGAGGAGGCGATCACTACCCTCCCGGAGGTCATACGGATATTGAAGAGCTTCGATCCCGCCCTCCCCAACGATATCACCGCCTACCTGGGGCTCAGGCGGGCGAAGGACATGGGGATCACGAGCGTGGTGACGGGGGACGGGAGCGACGAGCTCTTCGCGGGGTACGGGTTCATGCGGGAGATGCCGGACCTTGAAGAATATCTGGCCCGGATGCACGCCGCCATGGAATTCAGCTCCAACCAGATAGGGGCAGCCCTCGAAATCGAGGTCAGGCAGCCCTTTCTGGACAAAGCGTTTTTCGATTTTGGCCGTGGCATCGGCCTCGATCTGAAGATCAGAGAAGAAAAGGGGAAAAACTGGGGAAAATGGATACTGCGGAAGGCCTTCGAGGGTGTGCTCCCGCAGGAGATACTCTGGCAGGATAAGAGGCCTCTCGAATACGGTTCCGGGATGACGGAATTGAGGAGGGTCATCGAGTCGCGGATTTCGGACAAGGAGTTCGAAGAGGGGAAACGGACATTCCCCATACGGTTCTGGAACAGGGAGCACTTTTATTATTACCGCATCTATCGTGACGTGGTCGGAGAGATCCCCGGTGTCGGAGAAGGAGAAGACAGATGCGGGTGCTGCGGCGCGGGGATGCCCCGAGGGGCGCTGCACTGCAGAATCTGCGGAGAGGTTGTTTAGTGGAACAGGCAGAAAAGCTAAAAGCGGTTGTCTCCTGGAGCGGGGGGAAGGATGCGGCCCTCTCCTGCTGGCGGGCAATGAGGAGGTATCACGTGACCCATCTTTTGAATATGATGGCCGAAGACGGCCTCTTTTCACGATCGCACCGTATCAGGGCGGATGTATTGAGATTGCAGGGGGAGGCGATGGGCCTTCCGGTCGTGCAGGTGAGCAGCTCATGGGAGACCTACGAGCCACAGTTTAAGGAGGCTCTCTCCGGCCTCAAGGAGGAGGGGGTCCGGGTGGGTATCTTCGGGGATATCGACCTGGAGGAGCACCGGCAATGGGTGGAGCGGGTCAGCGGGGAATCGGGGATGGAGGCGGTCCTCCCCCTCTGGGGGGAGATGGTCAGGGAACAGCTCATCGAGGAACTGATCACAGCCGGCTTTGAGGCGGTTGTCGTCGCTGTCAGGAGGGATCTCCTGGGGCCGGAGTGGCTGGGGCGGAGGATCGATCGTGACTTTGTCAGGGATATCTCACGGGTGGAGGGGGTCGATATCTCCGGTGAGGGCGGTGAGTACCACACCCTCGTCCTGTCCGGGCCCCTCTTCGCGCGGAAGATCAGGATCACCAGGGCTGAAACGGTCACCCATGATAATCACTCCTTTCTCGATATCCGGGAGTGTGCATTGACAGAGAAGGACGACCCTCCCGGGGGCGTTTCCGGGGGGAGAGGGTGCTGAGATGATGATCTTTGTGACGGGGGGGGCGCGGAGCGGCAAGAGCACCTTCGCCCAGAACTTGGGGGAGACCCTTTCGGGAAAGAGACTCTTTGTTGCCACTGCCGAGGCCTTCGACGAAGAGATGGAGCGGAGGATCCAAAGACACCGCAAGCAGCGAGGCGACCGGTGGGATACCCGTGAAGAGCCGATCGATCTCGGCGAAGCCATCAGCTCGGCGCGGGGGGAGTACGGGACGGTCCTCGTCGATTGTTTGACCGTCTGGATGTCCAATCTGATGCACCGGTATGGGGGACAGGATGAAGCGGCATCGCGTATCATCGATGACCTTTTCCGGGGGCTGGAAGGCTTCCCGGGGACGGTGATTGTTGTTTCCAATGAGGTCGGTATGGGGATTGTCCCGGACAATAAGCTCGCACGGGACTACCGGGACCGGCTCGGTTTTCTCAACCAGCGAACGGCGAGGGCCGCAGACGAGGTATACCTCCTCTGCTCCGGCATCCCCGTAAAGATAAAGTAGCTGAGATCGGGAGAGACGATGGAGAATCTGCAGGCAATACTGGCCGGGATCCGGCCCCTGAACGAAGGATTCCTGAAGCAGGCGCAGCGGAAGCTGGACAACCTCACGAAGCCCCGGGGGTCCCTCGGCAGACTGGAGGAGATCGCCCGGCGCTATGCGGCCATCAAAGAGGACCTGAACCCCTCCGTTACGAGGAAGGTGATCTTCACCTTTGCCGGTGATCACGGCGTCGTCGAAGAGGGGGTGAGCGCCTATCCGGGACAGGTGACCGTCCAGATGGTCCTGAATATGCTCGCCGGCGGGGCCGCTGTCAATGTCCTTGCCGCCCAGGCGGGGGCGGAGGTAGTCGTCGTGGACATCGGTGTCAACCATGATTTTGAATCCGCACCGGGGCTCGTCGTCAGGAAGGTGGGGTATGGCACGAAAAACTTCACGAAAGGCCCCGCCATGAGCCGCGAGGAGGCACTTCAATCGATATGGGTCGGCATCGAGCTGGCGGAGGAATATGCGAAGGGGGGCATGGATATCGCGGGGACGGGAGAGATGGGAATAGGAAACACCACGCCCTCCAGCGCGATCCTGTCGGTATTGACGGGTCTTCCGGCGGAGGCGGT
>JAFGSH010000218.1 GCA_016934695.1 Deltaproteobacteria bacterium | reverse complement strand
CATCCACCGGGGGGCGTGCCGGCACGCCCCCCTTCATTCCCCCGGCCCTCCCTTTCCCCTCCTGGGGGTGTTGACTGTCCGCCTTGAAGGGTATAAAATTCCTCTTAAAATAAACACATAAAGGGCAGGAGACGGCCCGGCCGTCTCCCCGGAACCACCAAACAACCACCCGGAAGGAGGGATTCCACCATGCCGATATTTATGATGTTCGGAAAGTACACCAAAGAGGCCCTGCGAAGCGCCTCCCCGGAGAGGACCACGGAGGCCGTCGAGATCATCAAACGGAACGGCGGGAAGGTGATATCGATGTATGCCGTGGCGGGGGAGCACGACCTCGTCTTCACCCTGGACCTCCCCGACACGGATAAGGCGATGGCGACTTCGGTGGCGCTCCATAAATTGACGGGGATCTCCTTCGTCACCTCCCCGGTCGTCGATGTGGAGCAGTTCGACCGGCTATTGGCCGAGGTGCAGGACCTCTGACGGTTCTCCTGTCTTTTATGACGCGATCAGGGCGAGCGCAATGAGGGCGCCTGCGACTCCGAACCGCTGCCGTGCGGTCAGGCGCTCTCCGAGGACGAGCCAGGCCAAGAGCACGGTCCCGGCGGGGTAGAGCGAGGTGAGCGTCGTCGCGATGTCGAGCCTTCCCAGGCTCGATGCCAGGGCGAAGAAGATGTTCCCCGCGGCGTCGAAGAGCCCTGCGAGGATGATGACGACCAGCGGACGAACTCCCGGTACCCCGATCCCCTGCCGGCGGGCGGCGATGAACGCGAGGATCATCGAGATCGATACCACCCGTGCCGTGGCCAGCGGCCAGAAGATCGCCGTCTCGCTGACCCGGTCGATGAAGACGAAGAAGAACCCGAATCCCGCCCCGGCCAGGATCGGCAGGACCACCTCGCGCGGCCGGATCGATGCGGCGGTCCCCCCGCCGGCGAGCTGCCAGATCGCGCATACCCCCAGCAGCAGCCCGGCAAACTGACTTCCCGAGGGCGGCCCTTCCATGAATATCCCGATCATGATGGGCAGGGCGGCCCCGACGACGGCGCTGATCGGGGCCACGATCCCCATGCGCCCCCGCGCGAGACCGATATACAGGGCGGTGAGACCGAGCGTCCCGAAGAGGCCCGCCAGTCCCCCGAAGACCAGGTTTCCTCCGGAGGGGATCGGCTCTCCCAGCCCCGCGGCGAGTCCGGCCAGGAGGGCGAGGCCGCAGATCTGCGACACGACGATGACGCCGAAGACGCTGCTCCGCTTGGTCGCCAGCCCTCCGCAGAAATCGCCGGTGCCGAAACTCGCCGCCGCGGCCAGGCCGCAGATCAGTGCCAGTGCCTCAGATCCCATGTATCCTCCTGGGTGAAGTACCGTAGAGCTAGTGCCTTTCCGGTATAATGTCAAGGGGGATTCTTGGGAGGATCGCGCCCGTGCCGGGGATTCTCCCCTTGCTTTTTCCCCGCTCCGTTGTTTATATGAATAGCGTGCGGAGGGAGGGAACACCGGAGAGATGAGCGATCAGTTCGCGGAGGACAGCGGGATGGAGAGGGACGTGGAATCCCGGTCGTACGTGCTGCCGGTTGTCTTTCTGACAGGTGTCTTTTTTCTCAATTTTGTCTCCCGGATCATCCTCTCCCCTCTCGTTCCCGCCGTCGAGGCGGACCTGGGGCTCGGCCACGGGGCGGCGGGAACGCTGTTCCTCTTGATCACCGCCGGGTACTTCGTCTCTCTCGTCGGCTCCGGCTTCATCTCCTCGCGCATCACCCACTGCTCGACGATCATCCTCTCCCTGGCCGCCCTCGGGTGCGTGATGATCCTCGTCTCCCTCGCGGGCTCGGCGCGGACCCTTGCCCTGGGGATGTTTCTCATCGGGCTCGCCACCGGGTTGTACCTCCCTTCGGGGATTGCCGCCATTACCGACCTCGTGCACCCGAGCCGGTGGGGGAGGGCGCTTGCCATCCACGAGCTCGCTCCCAACATGTCGTTCCTGATGGCTCCCCTTATAGCCGAGGTCCTTTTGGTCTTTTTCTCGTGGCGCGGGGTGCTCGCGGCGATCGGGGCCGCCGTCCTTGTGGCGGGGGCCTTCTTCTCCCGTGTCTCCCGCGCGGGTGATTTCCGCGGCCGGAGGCCGGACCTGAGCTCCGCCCTCGCCCTCTTCAGGGACCCCTCATTCCTGATCATCACCGTCCTCTTCTCGCTGGGGATCGGGAGCACGATCGGCGTCTATTCGATGCTCCCCCTCTACCTCGTCGCCGGGCACGGCATCGAACGGGTAGAGGCGAATACCCTGGTCGCCCTGTCCCGCCTCCTGACGCTCGCAACCGTCTTCCTCGGGGGGTGGGCCGCGGACCGCTTCGGCAAGATCCGGACGGTCCGTTTTGTCTTCTTCATTACCGGGATCACGACGTTCCTCCTCGGGGTCGTTCCCGCCCCCTGGATACGGGGGGTCGTTCTCCTCCAGCCCCTCTGTGCGGTCTGCTTTTTCCCCGCGGGCTTCGCCCTCCTCTCCGCGACCGTCTCCCCCGAGCGGAGGAATATAGCCGTCTCCCTGTCGATCCCCATCGCCTTCCTGGCGGGGGCCGGCCTCTTCCCGACGGCGATCGGCGTCATGGGTGATGCGGGGATCTTCGGGATCGGCTTCATAACGGTGGGGGGTCTGATCTTCACGGGGAGTCTGCTTCCCCGGTTCATGCAGGTGCGGGATGCATAACCGGGAGAGAGGAACAGAGATGAAGGTCTTCTACGGGTGGTTTGTCGTCGGCGGGCTGGTCGGGGTCGCCTTCTTCGGTCCCATGGGCAGGTATATCCTGACCTCCCTCTTTCCCTTCATCATGGAGGACCCCGGCTGGTCCCGGCAGACGATCGGTCTGGCCTTCACGATCCACTTCTGGGCCTATGCCTTCTTCGCCGTCCTCGCGGGACGGCTGATCGACCGGGTCGGGGGGAGGAGAACCATCGCCGCCGGCGGCGTCCTGATGCTGGCCGGACTGGTCGGCCTGGCCCTGATGCGCCACGTCTGGCAGTTTTATCTGGTGTTCGGCGTCCTCCTGGCCGCGGCGGTCTCCATGACCCATTTCGTCCCCAATACCGCCATCGTCAGAAAGTGGTTCGTGAAGAAGGCCGGGATGGCGACGGGGATGGTGGGCGTGGGAACGGTGGTGGGCCTGGCCGCTCTGCCCCCCGTGATCAGCATGATCAGCGCGGCCATGGGGTGGCGGATCGCCTGTCTCATCTGCGCCGTCTTCATCGGCACCATGATCATCCTGATCGCCGTCCTGGTCATAAAGAATACCCCCGAGGCCGTCGGTCTGAAGCCCTACGGCGAAGACGACACTGCTTCCCCTTCTTCGAAACCGTCCTCCTCCGCCCTCTCCGGCCGGTTGTATGAACTGTCCCCGGGCCGGTCGCTGCGCACAAAGACCTTCTGGTATTTCTTCATCGCGTATTCGGTGACCGGCATCCCCCTGCAGGGGATCTTGAGCCACGTGATCATCTGGGGTGTCGAGACCGGCGTCCCCCCCGAACATTCGGGGTGGATCATGGCGGTCCTGGCGCTTCCCTCGATCCCGCTGCGGATCATGGCGGGGTGGCTGGGGGACCGATTCGGCAAGAAACGGGTGCTCATCCTCTTCAACCTGTGCACGGCGCTGCTCTGGCTGTGGGGCTGGTTCTTCATCAGGGACGGCACCAGCTTCTTCATCTTCGCCCTGCTCCTGGGGTTTGTCTACTCCGCCCCCTTTTCGCTCTATACCCCGTTTCTGGGGGATATCTTCGGCAGATTGTCGGTGGGGACCCTGATGGGGATCATCACCCTCGGGCACGGGATCATCGGGGGAATAGGCCCCTTTCTGTGGGGATGGATCGCCGATGTGACCGGTTCCTATGACATCAACTGTCTCATCTCCGCGGGGTGCTACCTGGTGATCGTGCTCTTCCTCTGCATGATCGATCCGCTGGCCGCCGGGAAGGTGCGGGTCCGCCCGGCCGAGTAGTGGCACCGGGGTCTCCGTGGATGATCGCAGGGGAGGCCGGATTCTCAGCGCGTCAGATAGCGGCACAGGCTGTCGTAAGACCGGGAGGCGTCCCGGTATCCCTGATCGTAGGTCTCGTAGAGTCTGTCCTTGTCCCGCTCGATCCGCCCCGCCGGCAGGCCGGACCGGGGTCTGATGACAAAGGCGTCGCCGCGCCGTTCCATTTCGTCGACGAGGTCCATCGTCCCGTTGTACGCGGCATGCCTGCGGG
The DNA here is from genome assembly GCA_016934695.1 of Deltaproteobacteria bacterium. Next base: position 3,822 of record JAFGSH010000218.1, on the reverse strand, counting down.
CGAGGGCCTCGGACACGCCGGGCAGGCCGGGATGGCGGAGACGTGCGATCCTGCCGAGGGGAGATGGTTTCTTCCGGTATCCCTTCGGCCGCGTCAGGACGAGGACGTGCCTCGTATTGCCGTCGTCGATGCTCTTTTGGATCGGGACGGAGTCGGCCAGCCCGCCGTCCATCAGCATCAGGCCGTTGAAACGGATCGGTTTCGCGATGAAGGGAAGGCAGGTCGAGGCCCGGAGGACGGTGAGGTAGTTCTCATCCAGCTCGCTCTTTTCGAAGTAGAGGGCCTTTCCGGTCACGCAGTCCGTGACGACGGTGACGCACGTAACGGCACTCCCCCTGAAGGTCTCGTAATCGAAGGGGACCAGGGAGTTGGGGATCGTGTCGAAGATGAAATCCATCCCGAAGAGCTCTCCCCCCGTGAGGAGGCGCAGGTAGCTGAGATAGCGCGAGTCGTTGACGTACCGGATGTTGACGATGCGGTTCCGTTCGGGCTGGCGGGAGACGTAGTTGGCCGCGTTGCAGGCCCCCATGGAGACACCGATCACGTAGGGGAAGAAGAGTCCCCTGTCCGTGAAGAGGCGCAGAACGCCCGAGGTGTAGACTCCCCGGAGTCCCCCTCCCTCAAGAACGAGGCTGCTTCCTTCCAGGTCCATAGCGGATCTCATGGTGGATGACATCGTGTCGCCGGTGGCGGTGCCTTGACGGCGATGGACGAGTTGTCCCGTATCGTTTTAACCGGTGACGGTTCCGTACTCGTGGTCTTTTCGAAATGCCACTACCCGGTTGCGCTTTCGCTTTGCCTCGTAGAGGGCGATGTCGGACTCCCGTGCCATCTGGTCGAAGGTCTTCTCCCCCCGGTGGGAGCCGGAAACCCCCGTACTGATGGTGAGGGCGATCTGTTCCTTTTTGAATTCCATCGCCGTCTGCTCGATCTTCAGACGGAGCCGCTCGGCGATATCGAGCGCGTCGGACAGTTCCGTGTCCGGCAGGAGGACCATGAACTCGTCTCCCCCCGTGCGACCCAGGGTGTCACCCGGTCTCAGATTCCCCGTTATCACGGAGGAGAGGTGCTGCAGGGCCGCATCCCCCGCCGCGTGCCCGTACGTGTCGTTGACATGCTTGAGGTAATCGAGATCTATGGCGATCAGGGACAGGGGAGAGTCATTCCGTGTTGCGGAGGCTCGTGCCTTTTCAACGAGCTTGATGAATGAACGGTTGTTGAAGACATTTGTCAGGTAATCGATCTCCGCCTGCTGCCGGAGCCGCACCAGGAGATGATCCAGGATCAGGAGGACGTATCCGAGGGTGAAGGCGAAGATCATGATGAACGACTCACTGAAGGCCACCTTCGCCAATCCCCCACCTGCCAAAAGGGGTCTCGCGTCCGGGATGGTCAGTGTCACGGCGGCGCGTATGAGATTGAACACGCCGTTAAGGGTAACGATGATGGACAGCCCGGAGGTCAGGATCGGGTCATGGAAAGAGGACCCTGCAATCTCGAAGGCGAGCAGGAAACAGATGCACGCGACCACCAGCGAGACGAGGGAGGTCCGCAGCGCCACGCTCTCTTCGACGTATGTCAGGTAGGCGAAGGCCGCCATGAAGAGGATGACAAGCGCCAGAAAGGGGATCAGGGTTGCGGCGGTGATCACCGTCTTTCCCCGATATGCTCGAAAGCCCAGGTAAAAAGCATAAAATGCGGCAATGATACATGTGTTGGCAAAGATGACGGAGAGGAAGAGGGGGAAGGTTCCTCTGGAAAGGAGGAGGAGGAAACCGAAGGCGATCAGGATGCTTCCGGTTGTCCAGTAGCGAACGCCCGGTATGTCCGGATTCCATTTCAGGATTACCAGAGCGACGGCCAGAGCCACGAGCAACAGGATGACATTGGCCGCTATCAATGTCGGGACGTGCAGCATTTCCACGCGGGTGATCCCCTTTTCATCCGTGTCTCTTGTGCCCCGTGCGCCAAGTAAGAGAGGGCGGTTCTCCACGGCGCTTCAAGACGATGCGGACATCGAAACTGTGTACAAACAGCTTCTTATAATACATGTCGGCGGTAATTGCCATCCCTTTTTTTCGGCTTTCCGGTTGCCGGGAGATCGGAAATATGCTAGCAGCAGGGGCTCTGAATGCCATGAATGGGGGAAGAGGATGAGAGAACTGTTCAGTCTGGAGGGCCGGGTGGCCGTCGTGACCGGGGCCTCGTCCGGGCTCGGAGTAACCTTCGCCGGGGCCCTGGCGGAAGCCGGGGCGAGGGTGGTCGTCGCCGCACGGCGCAAAGAGCGTCTCGCCGCCCTTGTCGGAGAGCTTGAAGGAAAAGGGTTCGAGGCCCTGGCCGTGGCCTGTGATGTGACCGACGCCGGTGCCGTGGACGAGATGGTCCGGGCGGTCCTGGAGCGCTTCGGCCGGATCGATATCCTGGTCAACAACGCCGGCCTGTCCGTGAACCTCCCCGCGGAGGAGGAGCCTGTGGAGGATTTCAGCCGCGTCATGGAGATCAACGTGACGGGGACCTTCATCTGCGCCCAGCGCTGCGGCCGGGTTATGATCGAGGCCGGACGGGGCAGCATCGTCAATATCGCCTCGATGCTGGGATTCGTCGGCAGCGCCCCTCTCGCCCAGGCGTCCTACACCGCGTCAAAGGGGGCGGTGGTCAATATGACGCGGGAGCTGGCTGCGCAGTGGGCCCGGCGGGGCGTGCGGGTCAACGCTCTCGGGCCGGGGTATTTCCCCAGCGAGATGACCACCGAGCTCTTCGACACCGAAGAGGGGAAGAACTTCATCGTCCGCCGCACTCCCATGCGCCGTCCGGGCAGACCGGAGGAACTGGTGGGACCTCTCCTGCTCCTGGCGTCGGATGCGGGGAGCTACATAACCGGCCAGACGATCGTCGTGGACGGGGGGTGGACCTGCGTCTAGCGGGAGGACCGCGTTGCGTCGGTCCCGCTTTTTGTGGTATCTTCTCACGGTCTGCCATCAGCGAGAGAAGGAGGGCGCAATGAAAAAGATACTCGTGGATTTCGACCCGGGGGAGGGGCGTCTCGAGCAACTGCAGAGGGATTGCGGCGGGTGCGACGTCGTCCTGTGCACCGACAGGGTCCTCTTCGCCGAACAACTCAGGGACGCCGAGGTCCTCATCACCTTTCTCCACCCGATTCCGGCCGGGATGATAGAGGCGGCCCCGAGGCTCAAGTGGATACAGGCGTTGACGGCGGGGGTGGACATGCTCCCCCTTGATACCCTGCGGGAACGGGGGATCATCATCACCAGCGGCCAGGGGATCCACAAGATATACATGGCGGAATACGCCATCGCGATGATGATCAATCTCGCGCGGAATCTTCATCTCATCTTCAGGAACCAGATGGAGGGGAGGTGGGACCGCTCGGCGCCCCAGGGGGAGATCTACGGGTGCACCCTCGGGATCCTCGGGCTGGGAAGCATCGGCCGCGAGATTGCGAAGAGGGCTTCCTGCTTCGGGATGCGGGTGATCGGCGTCAAGCGCGCCCCCCGGCCGGTCGAAGGCGTCGAGCAGGTCCACGGATTCGACGGGTTGAAAGAGGTCTTCGGGCAGAGCGACTACGTGATCAATCTTCTCCCCGACACGGCCGAGACGCGGGGGGTAATCGATCGGGAGTGCTTCGCTTCAATGAAGAAAACCGCCTGTTTCATTAACATGGGGCGGGGGGCGGCGGTGAATGAACCGGACCTGGCCGAGGCCCTCGAAAAGAAGTCGATCCGCGGTGCGGTGAGCGATGTCTTTTCCGTCGAGCCGCTCCCCGAGGACAGCCCCCTGTGGAGCCTGGACAACATCATCCTG
>JAFGSH010000217.1 GCA_016934695.1 Deltaproteobacteria bacterium | reverse complement strand
GCGAACTTGACAAGGTCTGCCTGCCCGAGGAGGCGGAGCACCTCCTGGTCGTCCGCATTGGCGCCCATGTGTCGCCGGATCTCCTCGGTGGTCATCTCAGCGGCCGGAAAGTGCCGGATGGCCTCCATATAGCGGCGGACAGTCTCCGAAAAGGAGAAATAGAAGGTCTTGACCTCCCCCTTCTCAAAGAGACCAGCGGCAAGGAGCCGGTCGATCTCCTTCTCCGCCCGCACATGGGGTGGGTCCTCCATCGCCGCTTTGGCAATCCCGGCACGCCGTTTCCTGCTCCACCACGCGAGGGCGGCGACGATCCCGATAAGGACAATAACGACGAGGACGGCCATCAGGTACAGGGGCCACCGCGATTCGACGGGCATGATATCCTTGATCGGCCTGAGCGTTGCCTCCTCCGGTTTCTTCCCCAGGTTCGATGCAACCTCGACGGCGATCGGGTCTGCCTGAATCGTCCCCTCCGTTCCGTCACCGTCGATCCATTTCAGGGTGAAGGGTCCCAGATCGAACGACTCCAGCCGGTCCACCACAAACCGGACCCGTATTGTCCCCGGCCGGCGTATCTGTTCGACAACGGTCACGCCCTCGATCCCCCCCACCGGGACGTCTCCCGACAATGTGGTCCCTTCGGGAAGTTCGTATCCGAGCTCCAGCCACAGAAGGTCGCCGACCCGGGCGGTAGCCGTCTCCAGGGACGCGGTCAGTTTCGGGACAGAGACCGCCGTTCCCGTCCCGGACCAGGCCGGCAGGGCCGCAAGGGAGGTGCCGATCAGGACACCCAGGACAAGGAGCCTATTGTGACGGCATATGTTCCGCAGCGGAAACCGCATCACCGACGTCTTCTCCTCTTCTCAAAGAGGCGGACCAAGGGTTCGGAGACCGATCCGTCGGTCGTGATATCCACCAGGTCGACTCCGGACCGGTTGAGGAGATCGGAGAGGCCGGCCCGCTGCTCTTCCCGGAACCGGTGCCATCGCTCCTTCAACGCCCTGCTCCCCGTATTGAGGAGGGCCAGTTGATCCGTCTCGGGGTCGCGCAGGTAGGCCATCCCCACATTGGGGATCTCCTCCTCCGCCGGGTCGGTGATCCGGATAACGGTGAGATCGTGCTTCCGCGCCGCGATCCGCAGGGGGATCTCGAAACCACCGTCCATGCAGTCCGATATGAGAAAGACCACGGCGTGGCGCTTCACGACACGGTTGAGGTAGTCAAGGACCGTCTTGATATCGGTCCCCATATCGGCGGGCTCGTAGGTAAAGATCTCCTTGATCAGCCGCCAGACGTGGGATGCCCCCTTCTTGGGCGGGATATACTGCTCCACCTGCGAGCTGAAGAGGATGGCGCCGACCTTGTCGTTGGTCCGGATGGCGAGAAAGGCCAGCATTCCCGCAACCTCCGCCACGATCTCCCGCTTGAACCGCTGCCTCGTCCCGAACCGCTGGGAACCGGACAGGTCGAGGAGGAGCATGACAGTCAGTTCCCGTTCCTCATGAAAAACCTTCACATAGGGGTGCCCGAAGCGGGCCGAGACGTTCCAGTCGATGGATCTGATGTCGTCCCCCGCCTGGTATTCCCGGACCTCGGCGAACTCCAGCCCCTGTCCCGCGAAGGCACTCTCATACTGACCGGCGAAGAGCCCGCCGGCCAGTTTCCGGGTGCTGAAGTGGAATTTCTGGATCTTTTTGAGTTGTTCCTCGGACAGCATCCTACGGGACCTCGACGCGCTCCAGCAATACCCCGATGATATCGTCGGTCGTCCTTCCTTCGGCCTCCGCCTCGTAACTCAGGATGATACGGTGCCTGAGGACATCGGGGGCCATGGATTTAACGTCCTGGGGCGTCACGTACCCCCGTCCGTTCAGGAAGGCGTGCGCCCGCGCCGCCTCTTCGAGCCAGATCGATCCCCGGGGAGAGGCGCCGTAGGCGATCATGTGTTCCAGATCCTGCTGATACCGGCCCGGCTCCCGGGTGGCCCTCACCAGCCTGACGATATAGTCGACCAGCTTTTCCTCCATGTGGATCTCCTGGAGCGCCTCCCGCGCCGCGTTGAGGGCTGAGATATCGACCACCTGCGGATTGCCTTGGGAAAACCCGGTCCGGACCCGTTTCACGATCTCCTTCTCCTCCTCCGCCGAAGGGTACCCCACCTTGATCTTCATCATGAAGCGGTCGATCTGCGCCTCGGGGAGGGGGTACGTCCCCTCCTGCTCGATGGGGTTCTGGGTGGCCAGGACGAGGAAGGGGTCATCGAGGGTGAAAGTGGTGTCCCTGATCGTCACCTGGCGTTCCTGCATCGCCTCAAGGAGGGCGCTCTGCACCTTGGCCGGCGCCCGGTTGATCTCATCCGCCAAGATAATGTTATTGAAGATTGGCCCCTTGTTGACCTCGAACGATCCGTTGTCCGGCCGGTAGATCTGGGTCCCGATAATGTCCGCCGGGAGAAGATCGGGCGTAAACTGTATCCGCTTGAAGGAGGTGTTGATGGCATCGGCCAGGGACTTGACCGCGGTCGTCTTGGCAAGACCGGGAAGCCCCTCCAGAAGCAGGTGCCCCCTGCACAGAAGGCCGATCAGCATCCGGTTCACCAGTTCCGCCTGCCCGACGATCACCTTTTCGATCTCGGCCGAGATCTGCCGGAAGGTCAGACTCTCCTTTTCAATACGTTGCGTAATTTCTGTAATGTCCATATGATCGATTTCTCCTTGAAATGGTGGCAACTATTACATCATCCCGCCTTTTTCTGCACCAGGATTAAGTCTTGTATCTTTCCGATATTGTCCGCGATACAGCTGTGCGAAGATATACCCCCGCTGAACCTAGAAAAACGTTGGAAAACTATCAGACATCGCCGATATCGTCAATACCCTTCAGGAAACCCGCACCCGTCACCACGAACGCGAAGGCAGTCTGCCTGGGGAAAAGAGGGTTAATTGATTAATTAGGGATTAATTAGGGACAGCTGTCCCTAATTAAAAGACCTGCTGCCATGACTTGATTTGCAATGTGCGGACCCGCGGCGTTCCGGGTGGAAGGGAACCGCTGCTGACTCCATAGGACCAGTTCCGGGTCGGGGCCGTATACACGGGAGACCCGTACGACCAGTTCCCCGTCGCATACTGACTCTCCCAGAGGCAGACGAGAGATCCGGTGTAGCTCAATGTCTTGCCGCTCCACCCCTCGAGAAAACGGATGAAATTTTCCACACCGCCGCTGTACTGGCTTCCGCTGGTATTCTTATTTCCCCCCATGATGGCGGCATGTACCGTCGTATCCGACGCTGTCCTGTCACTCAGATTGGCGGAGTAACTGTTGGCGTCGACCCACGCACCGGAGAGTACGGTCACCGCATCGGCGATAACAGCGGCGGGGTTGTTGGATACATTGTAGTCTCCCTGGATGTAAACAGGGCGGTCGCTCGCCACGGTCAGGCCGGATGACGGGAGGGTGGCACCCTCGGTGAGTCGGATGGAATCCGTCGAGGACGATACATACAGGACACCGGCGTCCCCCCCCACCGGGGGATCGGCCAGTTTGGCCATTGCGGTACTGTTCCCCATGAGGGCCTCCATGTTGACCTCGGTGACGGTGACCGTCGCGTCCTCCCGCTGGTCGTAGAACGTGGCCGTCGAGATGGGGTTTATTGTCACTGTGGGATCCGCAGGGTCCGTGTAAGTCAGATCGACCACGTTCCCATCCTTATCTCTCGCGACCCCGTCGATAATACGCAACCCCGACTTCACGTAGAGGCTCCCGCTCCCCGTTCCCAGGATATCCCGTGGATCGCTGGTGTCCAGCGGAAGATCCAATTCGGACACGCCATGAACCTGAGATTTTACCCGGCCGTCCCAGGTACTCTGGGATTCCGTCTCCCAGTTCGTATCGTCGCTGTCAACGGTCATGGTCTGGTACTGGTCATCGCCATCCTTGATCCGGACCGTTCCCTCCGTGCTCGTTGAGTCCTTTCGCTGGTGATAGATATTGCCTGCCGATGTGATAATGGAGTCGACGGACAGGGTGGCCGATCCGTCGGGATTCAGATAGATATCACTGTTCGAATGGATTCTCCCCCCAGCGAAGGTCATATCCGCTCCGGGGAGGATTTCGAGATCATCTTCGTAGAAGATCCCGAACTGAAAGAGGGGGATCAGGATATCCTTCACGACAGCGATAACCTTCGCAGCGGAGTTATCACCCCCCCTGACACCGCTGGTGATCGTATAGTCCCTGCAATACGATGTGAGACCGGCGTAAGGACCACTGCTGATGGTTTCCTGAGAGGAACTCGCCCCCTGCGTGACACTGAATTCGGTAAAGGTAAAACCGGACAGAGAAGGAGAACTGATATCGAGGTTGGGTGTAAGGACCTGCAACGCCTGCTTCAGTTTGGCGATCCCATACTCCACCCCCCCCTCGGCGGCATAGAACGCCTGAACAGCCCCCCGGTAATTGCTGCTGATCTTGAGATCGGTTGATGTCTGCAAGACTGCTGTCGTCCCCAGCAACAACAAAGCGGCGAGAACCAATAGACAGACGACCAGAATGTATCCCCCTTGGCCGTTCACACTTTTCAGAAAAAGAGCCCGTTTCATCGTCCCCCTCTCCCCCCAGAATATGTTTTCACGGACAGTTCACTGACGTTACCCGGCACAGGATTCAAGAACGTATACACTCGTGAAGGGAAAGATTCCTATTTGAAACAAAATCGTTGAAGCAGGAATACGGCACGGAACGATTTTGACGCGTACCCCTTCCCCCGGAAAAATTCAGCAAAACGGCAATTAACGCAAGCTGGCTCAGGGCTTTGCGTCCCACCCTCACGAGCGGTCTGCTTTTTCGATCGCCGTGGTACTGTACATTGCTAATACAAAAATTTCAGTGACCGTCTCCTCACAAAAAGTATGAAGTTCATCACATCTCAAACAGGAAAAGCCTTTTCCCTTATCTTGGATCACCACTTCTTGTCTCGTGGACATATGTATATCGACAGATACCCCACAAAACTTTATGCCTTTTTTGACGTAAATCGAATATGCTGTCAAAAATAATGTATTCTGTTTTGTTTCGGGATTATTCCCGTATCGTGAAAAAAGATAGGGTGTGCTGTGGGGGTGGTACCGAGCCGTGAGGCTCAATGTCCGGTTACGGCCTTTTCTTGCCTGCCCGGGGGCAGCCATCCGAAGGTGACCCCCAGGAGGTACAGGGACACGGCCAGGAACACCACATCCCGCAGGACGGTCCCGACACCAGCCGCTTCTTCCGAGGGCGAAGCAGAGAAACAGCCGCAGCTGATATCCAGGCCCCGTGCCAGGTTATACGACAGGGCAATTATGAAGGTCATGAAGAGGAGGGTGCTGATCACCGCTGCTCCCGGCATCCAGAGCCCGATGATGAGAAAGACGCCCAGGATGAGTTCCACCCAGGGGAGCACCAGGGCGGCCAGGTTCACCAGCCCGTCCGGGAGGATCTG
>JAFGSH010000216.1 GCA_016934695.1 Deltaproteobacteria bacterium | reverse complement strand
CGCCTTCGTGGGGAGCACCTTTCCCATCATCATCCCGCTCATCCATTCCATGGGGGAAGGGGCCTTCATGCCGGCCTATGTCGCCCTGGCGCTCGTGACCGGCTTTCTGGGAGTCCTCCTCTCTCCCCTCCATCTCTGTCTCCTCCTCTCAAACCAGTATTTCGGGGCCTCATTCGGGCAGGTGTACCGGCACCTTCTGCTCCCCTGCCTCTTCCTCTTTGCGACGGGTCTCCTCTACTTCTTCTTCGTGCGTTGGTCGCTTGTGTAGCCCCCCATAGATGGAAAGCCCCTTCCATGGAATCCGTGAATCATTTGACAGGGTCGGAATGATGCTTATTATATAATCGTATATTGACGATACACGATTTCTGTGATATCACCCTGCGACGCTGCACGGCGGGCTTTTTCGTACCATTGCCGGAAGCGCTGATAGGGGGATGATGACCAATGGCGACAGGTGAATGTATCGGCGGACCGCGTTCCTTTGATATCGGGGATCTTGAGAAAACGGACCATGCGACGCGGAAGGCAATCCTGGCACGGCTCTCGAAAGGACTTGCCCACCCCGCGCGGATCGAGATCATCCGGATGCTGTCCAACAAGCCCCCGGACAAGAAGTACATCTGTGCGGATATCGTCAAGGCCCTCCCCCTGGCTCAGGCGAGCGTCTCTCAGCACCTGAAGATCCTGAAGGAGACGGGCTGGGTGTACGGGGAGGTCGACGGGCCGCGCATCTCGTGCAAACTTGTCGGCAACATTATGGAATATTACAGCGCACTGGTGAACCGCGCTACTCAGGAGTAAAACAGACAAAAGGAGAAGACACAATGTTTACAGTTTCGGAAAAGGCACAGGAGATGATCAAGAAGGTCCTCGAATCGAGGGAAGAAAAACTCCCCGTCCGGCTGATCTATGCCGGAGGCGGGTGATCGGGGCCCTCGCTGGGTATGTCTCTGGATGAGACGCGAGAAGGGGATAAGATTTTCAAGGAAGACGGAATCACCTTTGTGATAGACGAACAGCTATTCGAACAAGCCAAACCGATCGCCATCGATTTTATCGATTCGGCGAGGGGTTCCGGTTTTTCCATCATGTCAAACCTGTCCACTGGTGCCGCGTGCGACGCGTGCGGCGGAGGGTGCAGTTGATATAACTATGGCCGAAGCCGAGCAATATTGCGTCATACTGACCACCTGCGGGAGCCGGGACGAGGCAGAACGGCTGGCCCGGCTGCTCGTCGAGACTCGGCTGGCGGCGTGTGTTCAGGTGACGGGTGTTACCAGCTTTTACCAGTGGGACGGCGCCCTCAACAGGGACGAAGAACAGTTGCTGTTGATCAAGGCGCCGTCCGCTTCATATGATGCGATCGAGGAATGTATTTCCCGGAATCACATCTACGATCTTCCTGAAATCGTTCGGATTCCGATAACGGCGGGGAGCGGCGCGTACCTGCAGTGGATCACAGCCGTCACGCAATAACGGGACATGTCACGAGGCTGACTCTCCCCCTTACCACGGAACATACTGGGGGAACAGGCACAGACCGACTACCACCACCGACAGAATAATGACACCGGTATAGAATATCTCGAGATAGGAATCGCCTCGAGCAGAATATTCATCCCAGTCGGTCTGTTCAAGATAACGCCGGAATTCAGGAAACATCTTCCACTCCAATCACACAATCTACACCAGACGATCACAAGGGCCATAGACATGATTACTCCTCCTGACCGTTACAATCGGCAGAACCGATCCCGCTCTTGAATCATATTTCACGTATCCGCAGGCCGGAGTGATCGTATCAATTCTGTCCTTCCGCAAGAAGGATGCCACCCCCTGGGATGCCCCCGCGATCATTGAAAAAGATCAGTCACGCCGGACCGCCGCCTCAAGAATCCGATTGACATTGATGCGATCGGAAGGTACAGACCCCCAAGATTCGAATACAAGGGAGGACAGAATATCGTGCGGTTGAAGGATAAGATTGCGGTTGTCACGGGCGGCGGCGGCGGACTGGGAGAGGGGATCTCCCTGTGCCTCGCCAGAGAAGGGGCGCACGTCGTCGTCAGCGACGTGAATCTGGATATGGCCGAAAGGGTGGCGGCCCGGGTCCGGGAGAAAGAGGTGAGGGCCATTGCCGTCCAAACGGACGTCCGCTTCTCCGATCAGTGTCAGGACCTGATCGACACGGCGCTGCGGGAAATGGGTGGCATGGACATCCTGGTCTGCAGCGCCGGCGTGGGCGGGTACGCCCCCGACAGGGACCCGTCAAGGCTGCTGACCATCGAGAATATCACCGACGAGGAGTGGGACCGGACGATCGACGTCAACCTCAAGGGCGTCTTCCTGTGCAACCGGGCCGCTATCCCCCACTTCAAGAAGCAGCGGAGCGGCAAGATCATCAATATCGCCTCCATCGGCGGCCGCATGCCCCTCGACTTTCTCGCCCATTACGACACCAGCAAGGCGGGGGTAATCGCACTGACCCAGGCGGTGGCGATGCACATGGCCCGTTACAATGTCAACGTCAACTCCGTCTGCCCCGGCCTCATCAAGACAGAGATGGGGGCGAACATGGGACGGCTCCTCAGCGCCTCTCACCCTGTCTTCCGCGGGATGGACCCCGACGCCGTCTTCGATACCCTCGTCAAGAATTCCGTCCGCAAGCGGACGCCCCAGACGGCGGAGGATATCGGGAACGCCGTCATCTTCCTCGCCTCCGAGGAGGGCAAGGAGATCGTGGGGCAGGGGATCAACGTCTGCGGCGGCATGTACTTCAGCTAGCGGGACGACCGCGCCGGTATCGAAGGGAACGGGATCATGAGCGACACATCGAGGCTGGACTTCCTCTTTTCACCACAATCCGTGGCCGTTGTCCTGCGGTCGGGCGGCCTGGGGGGCTTCTTTCTGAAACAGCTCCTCGAAGGGGGCTTTCCCGGGCAGGTGTATGCGGTCTGCGGTGACGCCGACGAGTTGATGGGCCTTCCCTGCTATCGATCCGTTACCGATATCCCCGGCCCCGTCGATTACGTCATCATTGCCGTCTCGGCGAATCAGACGCCCGGCGTGATACGGGAGTGCGCACTGAAGGGGGTCAGGGCCGGCACGCTCTTTACGGCCGGATTCAGCGAGCTGGGAACGGAAGAGGGAATCGCCCTGGAGCGTGAGATCGTCTCCGTCGCCCAGGGCAGCGGGATGCGCCTGATCGGTCCCAACTGCATGGGGATATACTGTCCGGGCGGCGGCCTGTACTTTTCGGCAAACCTGCCCCATGCGCAGGGCTGGTTCGGCATATCGAGCCAGAGCGGCGGCAACGCGATCTATCTCGGCAAAATGGCCCCGCGGCGAGGGGCGCCGATCAGCAAGGCCGTCAGTTACGGCAACGCCTGCGATATCAATGAATCGGACTTGATCGAGTACCTCGCCGAAGATAAAGAAACCAAGGTGATCGGCGCCTATATCGAGGGGATCAAGGACGGCAGGCGGTTCAAGAATGTGCTTGAGCGGGCGGCCCGCGCGAAACCCACCATCATCCTGAAAGGTGGGGCAACCGAGGCGGGGGCGGCGGTAACGCAGTCGCACACGGCGTCGCTCGCGGGTTCACTCAGGATATGGGATGCGGTGATCGCGCAGACCGGGGCGCTCCAGGCCGACAGCATCGACGAGATGATCGATCTCGCGCTCCTCTTCGGATACATGCAGCCCCCGGCGGGGCGGAGGATCGGCATGGTCGGCATCGGAGGCGGTATCAGCGTCCTTGCCGCCGACGCCTTCGAGCGGAAGAACCTCTCCCTGACCCGTCTCACCCCGGCCATCCAGGCCCGGCTCCAGGACCTGCACCCCGGGGCGGGGAACATCTACACCAACCCCATCGACACGACGGCCCTCTTCTATCAGACCGACGGGTTCAGAAAGACCATCGAGATCCTCGACGACTGGGACGAGATCGACATCATCCTGCTCCACGTCCCCTATGATATCCTGGCCTTCCTGACCCCGGAACATGTGCGGCACCTTGCCATGACGGAGAAGATGATCAGCAATATCGAGGGTGTCAGGAAACCGGTCGCCATGCTGCTCCACTGCGCGGCCCTGAAGGAATCCTACGAACTGTCCTTCGACAACCAGGATGTATGCTGGAAAGCGGGCATCCCGGCCTTCACCTCGATCGAGGGATGCGCCACCGCCCTGGACAAGTTCATCCGGTTTCATGAGAGGAAGACTGTGAGAGGGTGACGGTTTGCGAGGGGACGTGCTGCTTCGGAAAAAGGGTTATTTTTTGCTTGGGTTTTTGCTCCGGGGCTTCGACGATGCCCGTGTGGAGGATGATCCCTTTCGTTTCTTCTCCAGCGCCTCGGCCGAAGACTGCAGGTCGTCCAGGTAACGAGACTCGGCGGTCTGTTCCGCCTCCAGCCTCCGCCGTTCGGCGAAGGCGTCGTACTGGGTTTCGGCCCAGACAAGCGCCTCGTCATGACTCACCTCGCCGAGACCTTCCAGGACGGGCAGTTCGGTGTCCCGCAGAAATTTGTCCAGGAACCCGGACCAGTCCCGCATTCTGAGATCCTGCCGCCGCTGGGCTCGAAACTCGGCCTGATCGAGGAACATCACCACAATGCGGTTGAGCGTATCGATTTCTCCCTCGGTGAGATAGTTCTTGGCCGTCGCCACATCGCGTTTCAGGACCCGGCCGCCGCTCCAGGACGTGAGGCCCATGTTGGCCCGGTCCGCGTCGGCCCGCCGCCGAATGATTTCCGCCGCCGTCATCCCGGCGGCGGCGAAGTGCATCTTATTCTGCATGGCGGCAAAGAATGCCTGCGTTTCCTGCTCCCCTTCCCGACAGTCCGATGCCAGGGCGAAGATTTCGCGTATGCGCTGGTAGGCCCGCTTTTCACTGGCCCGGATCTCGCGAATGCGGGCCAGCAATTCGTCGAAATAGTCGCCCAGCCGATCCCGGCCCTTCAGCCGGTCGTCGTCCAGTGTAAACCCCTTGACGAGATACTCGCGCAGGCGTTCGGTGGCCCACTGACGGAACTGTGTCCCCCGGAGAGAGCGGACCCGGTAGCCGACGGCCAGGATCATGTCGAGGGTATAGTGTTTGGTGCGGTATTTCTTCCCGTCGGCGGCAGTTATTAAGAATTCCTTAATAACTGATTCCGCCCGTAACTCTTCTTCCCGAAGGATGTTACGGATATGTATGTTGATATTGGGGACCGAGGTCTGGAAAAGCTCCGCCATAGCGGCCTGTGTCAACCAGACCGTTTCGTCTTCCAACCGCACCTGGATGCGGCTCTGCCCGTCCTCGGTCTGGTAGAGGACGATCTCGGAGCGAATCTCAGGCCCATTGTCGGATCGTTTGCTCATCTTCCTCTCTTCTTCCCTCCTCGAACAGCCTTCTGGAGGCCGGAGACATGCCGGTGGTGTGTTGCTCGATCGTTCATTATCTGAAGCTTACGGATATGAAGCCACCGTGTCCTATGCGCCGAACGCGATGAGATGCTCTTCCACCTGAGGATATAATTCATCGATCTCGTTTTGAAGGGCGATTGTGCGCTCGATGGCCGTCGCCACCCTGCAGTAGTGCCTGATATCGTCGAGGGACAGGCGGTTTCCCTTCCGGTCCTTCAGCCACTTGTCGCAGACCTGGTACCCGCCGATCCGGTACTCCCAGACATCTTCGTCGACCTCTTCAAAATACTGCTCCGTGTTGATGTAAACCCGTTTTGTTTCTCCGTCGTAGGCGATCTTTTCGACCCGTCCGTCCCCCGGCCCCTGGAACCGGGCGACGGGGGTGTCGAGCTCGGGGGACCGCATCAGATGCAGATCGGCAAGGTGCCTGCCGCAGCCGGCCATCTCGCCGAAGAGACGTTCGTCGCCGGTGAAGGGGACTCGCGGAAAGTCCGTCTTCAGGAATTCGGCGTATTTCGTGCGGTAGACCTCGGAGTACAGGACGGCGTATATGTAGTGGAAGATATCCTCCGGTGAGGGCTGTTTCGTGTAGGCCGCGCGCAGGGCTTTAACAATTCCCCCGCTGATGTTCGGTTGTCTTTCCTTTGACTCATCCAAGTCGCTGAGAAGGTCTTTTTTAGCGGGATCAGGGTAAAGGTAGAGGGGAAATAAATATTCTGTGCTTTGGTTGCCATTGTAATATACACCATGACTCACTAAAGAGGATGAAACAAAAACCCAAGAATAGTCGTATGTTGGTAGCCCTTTTCTTAATGTCATCAACCCTAGATTTTCCCGCACCATGTGTCGCATGACTTCCTTGCGAGAGCGCTCAATCATGCTATCATGGTAAAAAATCCATTGCATATCGAAGGGTCGGTATAAAATCCGGGTAAAGGAATCTTCCCAGTCTTCGTCATCTCTCACCTTTTTTCTCGCTGTCTTCAGTTTCCAGCCTGATTTGTCCTTGAGTTTATATGGCTCGGCGATCAGTTCATCCGGCATCTTTTCATCGCGAAGCATTCTGATGCGCCGCGTTAGGGCTTCTTTGCCCATATCGATAACAAACTTGTCCCGTGCGGTGACAATCCCCACGCTGTTGACGGGGAAGATGTCCGGTATCTTCGGCGAGCCTTCATACAGCTCTAAGAGCCTTTCATCTCGCGGAACGAACAGGTACCATTCGGATTGCGGGGTTATCTCCCGCCATTCGGTCGTCGCGATAGCGTGGCTATCGAGCCAGTCGTATTTCTCCTTTCTCAGTCCCCACAGATCGGCGTGAAGGACCTGCGCGACCCTCCCTTTTTTCCGGCCTTTTGTCTTGACGAAGAGGGCGACGGCCGTCCCCTGGCGGATATCGAAGACGTTCTCGTCCCTCGATCCGTCGGGGCAGGTCTCCTTTTTCAGGGCGTTGCCGTGGAGATCGAGGAGATATATCTCGTCGAAGCTGTTCATCAGCGACCGGCGCATCCCCCTGAAGGTGGGGTTGTCCAGGTAGCTGTGGTTGGTGATGAACCCGAGGACCCCTTCCCCGGCCCGGTCGATCTTCCACTGGGCGAAGCGGATGAACTTGACGTAGTCGTCCTGGAGCCACTTGGGGTTCTTTTCGCCAAGGGGCGCGCCGTCCACCCGGTAGTACCCCTCGTCCTCGGAGCCGTCACCGCGCGTGTACCCCTCCTTCAGCAGTTGGTCTATCCACCGTCCCTTATTCGCCGAATGGCCTGAGTAAGGCGGATTTCCCATAATCGCCAGGATGGGCTGCTCCTTTTTCACTCGTCCGGCCAGGCGCGATTCCTCGGAGAGTGAGGCCATTCCGGGGAGATGCGATTGTTCGAGATCCTCCATCTCGAGGGCGCTGGTCAGGTAGAGCTTGAACCGGTCGTCTTTTTTGAGGGTATATCCGAGCTCTTCCAGGAGAAAGGACATCTTCAGGTGTCCTACCGCGTACGGCGCCATCATCAGCTCGAAGGCGTAGAAGT
>JAFGSH010000215.1 GCA_016934695.1 Deltaproteobacteria bacterium | reverse complement strand
TGAACGGGGCCGTGTACCGGTCACGCCTCCTGGCCCCCCTCGATTCGCGGATCATCGATGTCCAACCGAATGTTCTCGTCGTCGGTGGCGGTATCGCCGGGATACAGACATCTCTGGAACTGGCCGCGACGGGGACAAAGGTCTATCTGGTGGAAAAGTCATCCACCATCGGCGGTCACATGGCCCAGTTCGACAAGACCTTCCCCACGCTGGATTGTTCCGCCTGTATCCTGACCCCCAAGATGGACGCGGTCCTCCAGAACCCCAACATCGAACTGCTCACCTCCGCCGAGGTGGCCGAGGTGACGGGATTTGTGGGGAACTTTACGGTTACCGTCCGTCAGCGGGCCCGGTACGTCGATCACGACAAGTGCAACGGGTGTCTCTCCTGCGTGGAGAAGTGTCCCGGGAGAGCACCGTCGGAATTCGATGAGGGGCTGGAGCGGAGAAAGGCGATCTACATCCCCTTCCCCCAGGCCGTTCCCCAGAAGCCCGTCATCGACCGGGACAGCTGCACCTTCTTCAAGAAGGGAAAATGCCGGGTCTGTGAGAAGATCTGCGAGCAGGGGGCCATCAATTTCGAAGAGGAGGATACCCTCCGCGAGATCACCGTGGGGGCCGTTGTCGTCGCCACGGGGTACGACCTGATGGATGTGAGTCCCCTTGTCCAGTACGGGTATGGCACCTATCCCAACGTCTATCACGCCCTGGAGGTGGAGCGCCTCTTCAACGCGACGGGGCCGACCGAAGGGAATGTGATCATGCGGGACAAACGGGTTCCGGAGAGCATCGCCATCCTCCACTGTATCGGGAGCCGCGATAAGAACTGGCACGAGTACTGCAGCCGGGTCTGCTGCATGTACGCCCTCAAATTCGCCCACCTCTTCAAAGAGAAGACCTCCGCCGATGTATACCAGCTGTATATCGATATGCGCTGTTTCGGGAAGGGGTATGAGGAGTTTTACAACCGTCTCCTCGAAGAGGGGGTCAAGTTCATCCGCGGGAAGGCGGCGCGGGTCACGGACCGGGCCATCACACCCGACGAGGAGGGAAAACTGATCGTCGAGGCCGAGGATACCCTCTCGAGCCAGTTCCTGCGTCTCCCCGTCGATATGGTCGTCCTGGCGCCGGCCATGGAGGCCAGGGCCGATGCCGGAGAAATCTCCCGTCTCCTGAATGTCAGTCTGGACAAGAACCGCTTCTTCATCGAGCGGCATCCGAAACTCGATCCCCTCTCGACCATGACAGACGGTGTCTTCCTCGCTGGTACCTGCCAGGGGCCCAAGGATATCCCCGATACGGTGGCCCAGGCGATGGGTGCGGCCGCGGAGGCCCTGACGATCGTAGGGAAGGACGAGCTGGAACTGGAGGCCGCAACGGCCTTTATCAACCCCTCTGTCTGTTGCGGGTGCCACAACTGCGTAAGGGTCTGCCCCTACAGCGCCCCCTCGTTCAACAGCGAAAAGGGTGTGTCGGAGATCAACGAGGCCCTGTGCAAGGGATGCGGCCTCTGCGCGGCAACCTGCCCGACGGGGGCGATCACGACGCGCCACTTCACCAACAACCAGCTCATGGGTGAACTGGAAGGTCTGATGGAATGGTAAACGAGATGAGTGAGGATATACAATAGATGGAATTTGAACCGAAGATACTGGGAATTGCCTGCAACTGGTGTACCTACACGGGGGCCGACCTGGCCGGCACGACGAGGGTGCAGTACCCGCACAACATACGGGTCGCCCGGGTCATGTGTTCCAGCCGGATCAACCCGTCTTTCATATTCAGGGCCTTCGAGCTCGGGGCCGACGGTGTCCTGGTGGGGGGATGTCACCCCGGGGACTGCCACTATTCCACCGGCAATTACTACGCCCGGCGAAAACTCGCTGTAACCAAAAAGATCCTCGCCTTCGCCGGCCTGGAGCCGGAGCGGTTCCGGGTTGAGTGGATCTCCGCATCCGAGGGGATCCGGTATGCCGATATCGTGAAGGAATTTACCGAGGAGATCAGGGCGCTCGGGCCGCAGACACGGTTTGCGATCAGGAAGGATACGGAAGAATGAAGCAGATCGAGGCGCGGCTGAGAGAGGAAGCGAAAAGGCTCCTGGAGACAGGGGAAGTGGCGGTCGTCCTCGCGTACGGGAGAGGGTACGATGACCGGCACCCCATGCCCTATGCGGCGAAGGTGGCCATCGATACGGAACGGATCGTCTTCAACGAATACTGCACCCACAATCTGGCCCGGTATCTCATGGACTACTCCCCCGGAACCAGGATCGCCATCGCCGTCAAGGGGTGCGACAGCAGGGCGGTGGTTGTTCTCCTGCAGGAGGAGAAGATCAAGAGAGAAGATCTGGTGATTCTCGGGATCCCCGTCGTGGGGATGAAGGATCCGAAGACCGACCGGGTGATCGATGCATCGACGACGGCAGGGACACCGAACCCCGTTCTGTACGATATCCTTCTGGGAGAGACGATGCCGGAGTCCGACGCATTCCCCTATGCGGTACTGGAGGAATTGGAGGAGATGGCGGGCGCGGATCGGTGGACCTTCTGGCAGGAGGAACTTGCGCGGTGCATCCGCTGCTACGCCTGCCGCCAGGCCTGCCCCCTGTGTTACTGCGATCCCTGTTTCGTCGATCAGGCGGAGCCCCGCTGGGCGGACAAGTCGCCCTCGATCGAGAGCAACCTCATGTTCCACCTGACCCGCTTCTACCACCTGGCGGGCCGGTGTGTCGATTGTGGGGAGTGCTCGCGGGCCTGTCCCATGGAGATCCCCCTGTACCTCTTCCACAAAAAGGTTGCCAAAGAGTGCGAGGAGATGTTCGGACAGGCGGCCGGCATGAGCGTGGAGGACAAGCCGGTGATGGTCGACTTCAGGGTGGAAGACGCGGACGAGATACTGCTGTGAGGAGTTGAGGCGTGCTGAGAAAGATCGCAGTTGAAAAAGTAGAGACGTTGGCATCAGCCCTGATGGAGAAGGGGGAGCTCTTTGCCCCGGTTGCGGACAGCGCCGGTGTCGACTTTCAGAAGATCGGCAATCCCGGTGACGTGACGCTGGACTTCGCCAATACCCTGCGGAGTCCCAAGTCCGTCTTTTTCCCGCAGGCGGATGATATGGTCCGCTACCGTCTCGCCCACGACGGGGTTGAGACCGAAGAGGTCCCCCTCAGTTTCGATCAGCGGATCATCCTGGGGGTGCGCCCCTGCGACGTACAGAGTTTCGCGGTGATGGACCGGCTCTTTATCGGGGGCGATATCGTCGACCCTTACTGGGCGGAGAGGAGAAAGAGCACAACGATCATCGGGTATGCCTTCGACGCGGTCGACCCCGCCGATTTCTATACCACCTTCGGGATCGGAGCCGCCGACCCGGCGGGGAGCGATATCTTCATGGTGAAAGGGGAGGGAGCATTTCTCCTGAAGGGGATCACGGAGCGGGGAGAAGAACTCCTCGGTTCGATCACGGTCCTCGAAGACGCCTCTGAGCAGGACGAAGCATATTTCGAAGAAAAGATAGCGAACAGTGCCCGGCTCGAGACACGGACCCTCGCCACGGAAGGGATCGCGGAGAAACTGGAGGAGGTCTTTGAAGATCCGTACTGGATCGAAGCGGCCGCCCCCTGCCTGAACTGCGGGGCCTGTACCTTCGTCTGTCCCACCTGCCACTGTTTCGATATCCAGGACGAGACCCTCTTCGGCGAGGGGGCGCGCAGGAGGATCTGGGATTCGTGCATGTTCACCGATTTTACCCTGCACACCAGCGGGCACAATCCCCGGACGAAGAAATCGCAGCGGCTCCGCCAGCGGATCTGCCATAAATTTTCATATTATATGACCAATTTTGACGTATTCTCCTGTGTGGGATGCGGTCGGTGCACCCGGTCCTGTCCCGTCAACATCGATATTGTGGCCGTCGTCGAAGGGGCGGCGTCACTTCCATAAAAAACGATCAGCCGGGAATGATAGATATGCAGAACCCATACATACCGATACCCGTAGTTGTTGACAAGATTATCACGGAGGTAACGACGAAGGACATCAAGACCTTTCGTTTC
>JAFGSH010000020.1 GCA_016934695.1 Deltaproteobacteria bacterium | reverse complement strand
GGGTTCACGAGGACATCGTACCGGCCGTCCCCCCTCCGCATCGGCGTTTTGTCATCGAACTTTCCGTTCTTGAATACCACGATCCGTTTGCTGATTCCTATCTGCGGGGCGGCAAGGCCCGCGGCGTCATCCCGTCCGATGAAGGCATCAACAAGGGTTTCGATGTCCTTTTTGCCTGCCTCATCAAAGGGCACCGGTACCTCGTCGGCGTGCCTCCGCAGGAGCTGTGTCTCCTCTGCGTTGATCTTTTCATTCTCCCATAATTTCCAAGTCTTCATCGTTCTCGCACAGGGCCTTTCTATCCGCAATGGTATCGTTTTCTATAGCACCATGAAGGTATTATTTCAACGCCATTGAAATAATATTCAAATCCTGATAGTTTGCCAAGAGAGGAGTTGTGTCGTGATAGGAGCGCTTATAACGGCGGTGACAAAGCGGGAGTTTGCCCGGGCTATGCGGTTCGAGGAAGGCGTGGGTGTCTCTCTCCCCCAGGGACAGGCGAATCGCAACCGGCTTCTCTACCTCCATATCCCTTTCTGCGAAAGCCTCTGTCCCTACTGCTCCTTCAACCGGGTCGTGCTGGACGAGGAACTCTGCAGGCGGTATCACGGCGCCCTCCGGACGGAGATGCGGCTCTACCGGGACGCGGGGTACGATTTCGTCGGTCTGTACGTGGGCGGCGGGACGCCGACGATCCTCATGGACGAACTGGCGCAGACGCTCTCGGTGGCAACGGAGTGCTTCAGTATCCAAGAAATCTCCGTCGAGACCAATCCCAATCACCTGACCCGGCGGAACATCGCCGTCCTGAGAGAGAGAGGCGTCAAAAGGCTCTCGGTGGGGGTGCAGAGTTTTGACGACGATCTCCTGAAGGCGATGGGCCGCTATGAGAAGTACGGGAGCGGCTCCTCGATCGCCGGAAGGATCAAGGAGGTGTCCGGCGAGTTCGACACCCTGAACGCGGACATGATATTCAACTTTCCCGTCCAGACGGAGGAGTCTCTGAGCAGGGACCTGGACGTCCTGCTTGGCACCGGGGTGGATCAGATAACGTACTATCCCCTCATGGTTTCGGACTCCACGCGCAGGAAGGTCGAGGGATCGATGGGAAGAGTTGACTACCGCAAGGAAGAACGCTTCTATCGGATGATCTCCGGGCGGCTTGCTCCCTCGTACGGCTTCTCTTCGGCGTGGTGCTTTTCCCGGAGGGGCACCATGATCGATGAATATATCGTGGACTATGACGAATATGCCGGCCTGGGAAGCGGGTCCATCGGATACATGGACGGAAGGTGCTATGCGAACACCTTCGACATCCCCCGATATATCGATATATTAAAAGAGGGGAAACTTCCCCTGATGGCGTCACGTGATTTTCTCCCTTCGCAGCAGGCGCGCTATGACTTCCTGATGCACCTGTTCGGCATGAAACTGGATATCGGCTCCCTGGACAGAAAATACCGGGGCCGGGCCCTCGGTTACCTATGGAAAGAGATCCTCATGTTCCTCCTGGTCGGAGGGATGCGCTATCGCCGCGGCACACTGCTGCTGACGGACCGCGGCAGGTATTACTGGGTGATCATGATGCGCGAATTCTTCACGGCGGTTAATAACTTCCGGGATTTCTGCCTGAAGCGGTAGGTATTTCTTGTTTGCAAATTCGCCCTTTTTCCCCTATGACTATCCCCCTGGGATACGGGGTCTGCCAGCCCCCGGGTACCGCTTGCCACGGTGATGTGACACCATGAAGAACACGACGAAGGAGTTGTTGAAAAATCTTCCAAAGATCGACGAAGTCCTTTTCCTCATCGAAAGGAACGGCTCGCTGGAGGGGGTATCGCGGGACGTTGTGGTGAGCAAATGCCGCAAGGTCGTGGAAGAGATGCGGACGGCGATACTGGAGGCGGACAAGGACGGCAAACGGGCGCCCGATCCCCCGTCCGCCGGCGACGTGGCTCAAGAGGCACGGAAAAGACTGCTCGCCCTGCATACACCTCGCCTTCGCCGCGTGGTCAACGCCACCGGGATTATCCTGCACACGAATCTGGGACGAGCCCCGCTCTGTGCGGAGGCCCTCCACAGGATCACCGCTGTCAGCACGGGGTATTCAAATCTCGAGTTCGATCTCGATGCGGGAAAGCGGGGGGTTCGGTACGATCATGTAAAAGAGCTGTTGTGCTGCGTAGCGGGGACTGAGGATGCCCTGATCGTGAACAATAACGCCGCGGCCGTTCTCCTTGCCCTCAACACCCTCTCGGAGGGGAAGGAGGCGGTTGTCTCGCGGGGAGAACTGATCGAGATCGGTGGCGAGTTTCGCATCCCCGAGGTGATGCAAAAGAGCGGAGCCATCCTCAGAGAGGTGGGAACCACCAACCGCACGCATCTTTCGGATTACGAGGACGCGGTGGGCGGCAATACCGGTGTCATCCTGAAGGTGCACACCAGCAACTTCAAGGTGGTGGGGTTCACGGATTCGATCGGGTTGACCGATCTGGTAGAACTCGGCAAGAGACGCTCGATACCGGTGATGAACGACCTGGGAAGCGGTTGTTTCGTGCCGCTGGATGCATACGGTTTTGAAAGGGAGCCGACGGTCCAGGAGGTCCTCAGGGCAGGTGTCGATGTCGTCACATTCAGCGGCGATAAACTCCTTGGAGGCCCGCAGGCCGGGATCATCCTGGGGAAAAAAGCGATCCTGGAAAAGATCAAGAGAAATCCCCTCAATCGAGCCCTCCGGATAGATAAACTGACCCTGGCGGCCCTCGAGGCGACGATGACGCATTACCTTGACCTCGGCAGGGCGATACACGATATCCCCGTCCTGCGGACCTTGGCGGAACCGGTCGCCGACGTCGCACAGAGGGCGCACGCGCTGGTTGCTCTCCTGGAGCAGTTGTCACTGCAGGATCTGACCTTCTCCGTCATGGAGGACATCTCCATGGCCGGGGGAGGATCGCTTCCCACGCAGGAGATCCCCACCGTCGTTATCGCTGTCCAGTCCCGCTCTCTCTCGCCGAGCAGCCTCGAGCGGAGATTACGGAAACTGGCGATTCCCATCATTGCAAGAATCTACGAAGACAGGGTCCTTCTCGACCTGCGAACGATAGCGAACGAGGAGTTTGTGTGGATAGCGGACGGGATAAAGCAGATAGTCGAAGCGTCGGGAGAGTCCCCGTTTCCTTCGTGAGCGGATCCCCGGCTCCCTATTTCCAACCGTGCGACTATGCAGAAGAAACCTAGAGACGGCGAAGAGCGCACGCTGATGGTGCCCTCCTCTCAGAGCGGAGAGCGGCTTGACCTGTTCCTGGCCCGGCAGGGGGGGCTCGGTACGCGCTCGCAGATCAAACGGGCGATCGAGGGCGGATGGATACGGGTCGGCGGTGTCACTGTCAAGCCGCAATACCGGTTGAAAAGTGGAGATCTGATCTCCGTGGCGCGAGAGGCACCGGCGGAGCACGATCTCGTCCCGGAGGACCTGCCCCTGAATATCCGCTACGAAGACGCGCATCTCCTGGTGATCAATAAACGCGCCGGGATGGTGGTGCACCCTGCGGCGGGGAACTACGGAGGGACCCTCGTGAACGCCCTCCTGTTCCACTGTACCGACCTTTCCGGGATCGGCGGGGTCAAGAGACCCGGTATCGTGCACCGCCTGGACAAAAACACATCGGGACTGATGGTGGTTGCTAAGTCGGACGAGGCCCACGTGAACCTGGCACGGCAGTTCAAAGAACATCGCGTTACGAAGATCTATCGTGCGCTGGTGCACGGAGACCCGAAGGAATCGGAGGGGGTTATCGATCTCCCCATAGGCAGGCACCCCGTGGACCGGAAAAAGATGTCCACCGGAAGCAAGCGGGGAAAGGAATCACTGACCCGCTGGCAAGTCGAGGAGCGGTACGGGATCGTCACGCTCCTGGCCGTCCGGATCGAGACGGGAAGGACTCACCAGATACGGGTGCACCTGAACGCGATCGGGTATCCCGTTGTCGGAGATACCGTCTACGGCAATTCGCCGAGGCGGATTGCGATGGTACAGGACACCGCCGCACGGACGACACTCACGCAGATGCATCGACAGGCGCTCCACGCAAGCGCATTGCAGTTTCGTCATCCCATCACGGATGCCCCTTTGCATTTTGTATCCGAGCTTCCGGATGACATGGCGCAGATATGCGCGGCCCTGGGACAGCGAGGGAACGATGCCTGAAGACACGGAACACAGCCATCCAGCCGAAGGCGCCTTCGCATTCGCCCGGCGGGGCGGCATTCGGTGCCTGGAGAGCACGCCGCTGTGTGCGCATGACTTCCTATCGCACGCATTCTGCACGCGATGGGGCGGGGTCAGCAGGGGAAGGCTGGCCGATCTCAACTTCGGGGTACATGCATGCGACAGCGACGAAAACCTGAGGCGCAACAGGGAGTTATTGTGTTCCGCTTTCGACCTGCCGGGGGGCAATCCCATGACGGTACAGCAGGTCCACGGAGATCGTCTCCTGGTGATTGGCAAGTCCCTTCACGCTAGAGCGGGCAACGGACCGCTTGCATACGATGGGATCATTACCCCCCTGCAGGGGATCGCC